>JBMYWX010000183.1:0-6669 GCA_049607825.1 Nitrospirales bacterium | reverse complement strand
AAGGTCGTTTTGTACGCCCGTTTACTTAAACGGGTGTTAGTGAGTTCAAGGACAACTTGGTGAGACTTGTCACTCTTTCGTTCCCTGTAATGCAGTGCACCCTTAAGGTCGATGACCAGGCGGGTGTGATCTGGATATTTATGAAAGCGAAGATTCTGAATCAGAGATGATGAAGTTTTACGAACACGAACTGTTTTCTTTTTGGCAACGAAATGGATAAACGGTTGAATATTTGGTTCAGCGAGACTAGAAGAGCTAGGGAATGCATGAGGTGTCCGGGCATGGCTCGACAGCGGGGCTGGACTGATGAGCACGATTAGTACCCAAACAAGTATGGTTTTTTGAAGTCGTGTCATTGTGTTCTGTATATACTTATTTCTCAGATGTTCACGGTATTGTCAAGCTGGTGGGAATCGAGATCTCGATATTCTTGACTGGTGCTGCATGATTCGATAGCCTCAGTCGTATTATGCCAAAACATATTATTATTGATGGCTACAACCTTTTGGGAGTCTCAAGTCGTGGCCTTCATGGTGTTGACCAGAACGGGGACGCTGTTCGAGAACGTCTTCTCCAGGACCTTGCTCGGTATCGACAGCATGTGAAACATGCGATTACTGTAGTATTTGATGCATGGCGACAACCTGGTGGGATGCAACATCATGAGCATCGTGCTGGAGTAACCGTCATTTTTTCGAAGCAGGGAGAACAGGCTGATCAAGTCATTCAACGAATGATCAGATCACAAGTCCAGGACTATATTGTTGTATCGTCTGATCATGAAATCATGAATACTGCCCATGCTCATGGAGCAATGGTCATTCGAGCACAAGAATTTTTAGAGAAGTTACACAAGTCTTCTGTCCCTTCACATTCTCCACGTTCTGTCAAGTCGATGGATAAGGATGACTCTCCTGTCGTGCGACGACCTGATAAGAAAGGCAATCCGCGGAAACTGCCTAAAGCTGTACGGCAGCGTCTGAGAAACTTTAAGAATTTATAACTCCACAGAAAACGGGCTTATTCTAGGTTGAACAGAGTTTTCGCGTTGGCTGTCGTAATACGTGCGATTCGTTCGAATGCCGAAGCCGTTGGGCCTTCCTTCACCTCTGCAATTTTTTCTGCAACCGTTTTCACATAGGCTGATTCATTTCGTTTGCCTCGAAAGGGAACTGGGGTCAAATAGGGGGCATCGGTTTCAATTAATAACCGATCATCAGGGACTGTTTGGACGATATCACGAAGCATCGACGCACTTTTGAACGTGATGATACCAGAGAAGGATAAGTAGAACCCAAGATCCAAGGCGTCTTTGGCTAAGCCTGAATCTCCGGAAAAACAATGGAACACCCCTCCGATTTGAGAGGCGTGCTCTTCCTGTAAAATCGTGATAGTGTCATCTTGAGCTTCGCGAGTATGAATAACAATGGGTAGCTGGAGCTCACGCGCAAGTTGGATTTGCTCACGAAAGCAGGTACGTTGGATATCACGAGGAGAGTGGTCATAATGAAAGTCCAACCCAATTTCACCATAGCCGACAACTTTGGGATGTTCGGCCAAGGTTTTTAATTCTTGATACCAGGAGTCATTAATATGTTTCACTTCGTGTGGATGGACACCGACTGTGGCATAGATATGGTCATGTCGGTCCGCCAATTCAACAGCTGCACGGCTACTGGCTAAGTCGCAGCCAATGGTAATAAAGGCCTCGACTCCTGCATCTTGAGCCCGGGCAAACATATCAGCTCGATCAGAATCGTATCGAGTGTCATCTAAATGAACATGACTGTCAATCAGCATGGGATTCCTTCATCCAAAAATATTTGGGGGTAACCTTACTGGATTACCTTATCTTGTCAACGGTGTTTAGTCGACGAATATTCAACTTCCATAGGTTCTTGCTGAACGTGACAAATGTAGCATATTTCTTGGGAGCAAGACAGCTTTTAGAATACGCAAAACATAGTGTACAAATGGCAACATGAGGGAGATCTCGAGTCATGACAATCATGAGTTGTGAAACAATAAGGAGTCATGTGTGAATTGGGACGAGCAAATCTTTAGAGCAATTAATGGTTTTGCCGGCCAGTTTAACCTGTTGGACTGGCTGATGTTTGAATTCTCACAAGAAGGAAATCTTCTCTGGCCTGGTATTCTACTTATTGGTTATTGGGGGTGGACAAATTGGAAGGAAGCGCGCATTGCAGGACCAGGTTTTGCTTTGTTGATTGGTCTGAGTGATCTCATTGGAGGACAATTAAAGATGGCCATCGGTCGTGCGAGACCTTGTCAGGTGTTGCCGAATGTTCATGAGTTAGTAGGTTGTGGTGGCACTATGAGTCTTCCCTCAAATCATGCCGTAAATTCTGCTACAGCTGCAGCGTTTCTCCATATGCTTTATCCAGCAACGGCTTGGGTTACCTGGCCATTGGTGGCTATCATTGGCCTCTCACGAGTCTATTTGGGAGCGCATTATGTATCTGATGTGTTTGGAGGATGGATCTTGGGATGCATACTGGGAGGGAGTATTGGGTTTTTATTAGTGAGGTCTGCCTGGCTTGGCCGCATCGGCACGCATCCTACGACCCCTATTTCCTAAGTTCTCATATGGCTAATGAGCAGAATGAGAATGGGTAAAACTCGTACTCATCTCTCCATTCGTGAGGCGATTGAGGTCGCAATGAATGGTTTCAGATTCTGTACAATGAGTTTCTAGCTGAATGGTGTGGTGTTGAATCCCAAAGTCTGAGATGATCATTGATTGAATGCTGTTCAGGAGAAAGTCTTTGGCATGTTCCTGTTCAGAGTCAATTAAGACATGGCAGGTCAACATGATCAGTCGTGGTTCAACGGCCCAAATATGGAGATCGTGAACATTGCGGACGCCAGCAAGGCGTTCTATTGATGTCACGATATTTGTGGCACTAATATTTGGAGGAGTAGATTCAAGCAGCACGTCAAGGGATTCTCGAAAAATGGGCCATGCTCCTTTCCCAATGACCACAACAATGATAAGACTGATCATCGGATCGAGGGCTGTCCATCCGGTATAGAGAATCCCAATGCCGCAGGCAACAACCCCTAGTGAGACCCAAGCATCGGCTAACATATGCAAAAATGCTCCGCGAATATTCAAGTCGTCTTTTGCTCCCTGTTGTAAGAGCCAGGCGACGGACAAATTCGCAAGAAAGCTAACCAGCGCGATCACAATCATCCAATCGCCGGGAACAATGACCGGCGATGTGAGGCGATAGATCGCAATCAGGGCCAAGATTCCCGCGGTTATGAGAAGGACGAAACCATTGATAAAGGCCGAAACGATGCCGGCACGGTGGTACCCGAATGTTCGATCTTCGGTTGCAGGTCGAGCAGCAAGAATATGGGCATAGAGCGCAAGGAAAAGTGACCCTTGATCGATCAAATTATGTCCAGCATCACTCATGAGGGCAATGCTGTTTGTCCAATAGCCGCCAATAAATTCAGCAACAATAATGACAGCATTGATGGCAAGCCCCATACATAGCCGAGATTTTAATTGATAATAAGTTGGAACCGTAGTTGTCATAGGTCTATTTCGTACGAAATGAACATTTTTGCGCATTTGTAGTGTCGCATCATTAAGAAATAAGAGCAAGAAACGGTGAGGGATGTCCATGCCTCTTTTCCGTATGGATAAAGTGTAAATGTTGAGAGATCTTGAGCATGTCAAGTAACCCACAATTGTCACGCATGTCACAAACTTTGGTCTTTGTGACATTTGAAAGTGCATTCGCACCCTTAGGAGGTTTGGCGGCAGTGATGAAAATTCTTCCCAGGCATATGGCGAAAAGTCATATAGGGAACTGTCTTGTCGTTGCACCGTTTTTTCGTGAAATCGCAAAATGTCAAAAGAACATATTTGCTCAGCTAGGGTCAGTTGGGAAAGAGAGTGAGGTTGTGTTTGATGGGAAGTCTGAGATCCTGGAGGTCTATCAGTATGTAGCGGAGGATGGAGTCCAAACATTCTTGATCGATTCACCTCATTTTTTTAATGCCCCTTGTGATTGTGGTGATCCTCCCAAGCACACCAGTCCCTGCAATCCGTATCTGAATCCAGGGCAGCCTGAGCAATTACTGCAAGATGCGTTATTTTTTTGTAAGGCGGTTCCCGAGGCTTTGGTGATGTTAGGCTACCGTTCTCATCTTGTATTTTTTTTACAGGATTGGGAGACGGCAAGTCTTGCTCTCACAGTCAAAGAACAGACTAAGTTGGAATCGCCGATTTGTCTGCTGACTCTTCATAATCCTTACGACAAACCTTTGGACCAACAAGCCTTATCAAAAATTTCTAAGAAGAAGCTTTGTGGCCCGACTGTATTAGCGAAGATGATTCCGCTATTAGATAGACCGCTTTCCACTGTTTCAGAAAACTTTGCTAAGGAATTACTAACAGATCCGTTGCATACTCGTGTCTATGCACCTCACCTTCAACGGGTGTTGAAAAAACAAGGGTTGGTTGGTGTCAATAATGGTGTATTTGGGGTATTGAACGTGTCTCCTGAGCCTATTCGTTTGGCGAAACAGGGAGATGTTGCTCCAATCTTGCAAGAAAAGAATGTTCAACGCCACGAGTTGATACAAGTCTTAGATGGGTATCGACCGGCTGAAGCGTGGGGGACACTTGAATTTGAGAATTTTGTTGGGCCAATTTTTTTCTTCTTTGGTCGAGATGATCCACGACAAAAGGGGTACGATGTCGCCGCGAAAGCGATTGAAGCAATCCCACGAGGATTGGCTCGATATGTTTTTTCGCCAATCCCAGGAGATGAGGGCATTTCTGGGCTGAAATTTTTACAGCGTTTAACGGAACGCCGTCCAGGTGAAGCGAAAGTATTTCCGTTTCGAATGCGGAAGGGATATCAAGAGTTACAACGTGGATCTTCGTATTTAGTGATGTGTTCGTTATATGAGCCGTTTGGCGGCGCGACGGAAGGTTATGTAGCCGGTACCCCGGTGGTGGCGAGAGCGACGGGTGGATTGGTACCGCAGGTCTGTCCCTATCCCTCTGCTTGTTTGAGTCCTTCTGTTCGTCGTATGGCCGAAGTCTATCATTCGTCGTTTGATGCACCCTCTGGCTTTTTATTTCGAGAGCCAGATCTACCACTTACGCAGATTATCTCTGGGTGGAAGAATATTGTTGAATGTGACTATGGGCCTGATTCAGATCGAGTGACTTCTCGTGTGGGGACGCCATTATTTGATGCTATGGTAGAGCAGGCTGCTCAGGCTTTAACAGATGCGATTACGCTGTATTCCACGGACCAAACGGGCTATGCACGCATGATTGTCAATGGGATAGATCTGTTAGATCGGTTTTCCTGGAAATCTTCAGTGACGGGATATCAAAAGATTCTTGAAGCAAGTAAAAAAGGTAACGAGTAGATTTAAAAAAATCAGAAAGATTCTTTCATCCGATACTCGTTTTATATTTCATTGTGTATGGGTTTTGGCATTCCCAACTGTTCATTCATTCCATGGGGTCTTGAGTCGGCAAATTCTTGACGGATTGCTTTGTGGCGTCGACGGCAGCTGTGACACGTGATTTTGCCTGTCGAACTTTTTCTTGAGCATCTGATGACCAGGTATGTAGGGTTTCTTTGGTGTCTGTCGCCATATCTGAAAATTCATCTTGGGCCGTTTTCGCGCCTCGCGCTAATCGATCTCTAAGAGAATTTCCGGGTTCAGGGGTGAGGAGTAAAGCCGCACCAGCTCCGAGGATAACTCCAGAAATAAAGACAAAAGTATTCACCCAACTCGAATCGTCTGAATAGTCTTGATGGTCCATGTGCCGTGCCTCCTTGTGGCTCTCCGTTACCTTTGAGGTTTATGTGGTTTGGTACCCACGAATGAGGTGACCGCACTTCCCAGTAACACGCCGGCTCCAAATACGAGGCTGTAGGCAAGGCCAGTTCGCAACTCTGGCCAGCTTTCAAGGACTCGTCTCCAGAGGGGGACGTCTGCAGGGAAGTGAACATGGCCTTCCCATCCCAAATTCCCAGGCTTAAAAGGTTGGTCCATGCCGTTGTCTTCTCGGTGAGTGTGTTCGCTGTTGTGTTGTAAGGTTGTCATGTGGCCCTCTCTAATAATGCAATAGGGAAGTGTTGTAATACCTTGTCTAAGGGTAATAATGTCTCATCATGCTGCTGTGTTGACGCGATAGTTTCTCCAGTGAAGACATTGGAAAACTGTGTGCCAACCCATTCATGGGGAAGCCGAAGAAATGTGTCTTTCCATATCTCCGTCCCGATGGGCCATTCTCCTGGCTGTTGACACAGGTTAGAAATAAAACGCGGGATCATTGTGATCGCCATGTGTTCTTCTTGGATTCTACCAAATGCGCAGACATGTGGCGACTGTGGACCTTCGGATTCAATCGGCTGGAATTGTCCATCAAGAAAGAGCGAAGCATGCTTTTTGCGGAAATGCAGGGCCATGGTGGTGATCCAAAGCTTAAGATGCCCGTTGTTTGGGTTTTCAAGCAGCTGGTGAATGAATGTAAGCCGTTCTTTTTGTTGTTGACTGGCTCGAATGTGTCCCAGTGCCTGCCGGTATTCCTCATAGTGAACTGGTCGGCGATTATCAGGGTCAACTAAATGCAAGTCCCAGAGTTCGGTACCCTGATAAAAATCT
>JBMYWX010000182.1:0-6770 GCA_049607825.1 Nitrospirales bacterium | reverse complement strand
GACCTTCTGTCATGGCAATGATGTTGTCATGAACAGATGAATTTTTTAGTTCACGTGGGCCAAATCTCCCTTCAACTCTCGTGTGGACTTGAATGAGTCCAATGCCGTCGGCATTATTAATTACCTGGTTGTTGTAAATTTCAACATTGGGAGAAGATGAGACAAGGATTCCAGATCCAACATGCCAAATGCTATCTCCAAATCCATTCCCTTCTACTAAATTATTTCGAATGATGGCGTCATAGCTGGCTTCATGAAAAATTCCTTGAGTTTGGTTATTCTTGACATGATTGTTTTCATATAATGTGTTGAGGTTATCGACATCAGACCAGAGTCCCGGTCCAAAATTATCATGAACAAAGTTATGACGTACAAGAAGGTTAACCGTGCCAACAAATTTTGTGCCGCCGGCTGTATGCCAATGAAAACCCTGATTATTATTAAAACTAATTTCATTTTCTTCGATGAGAATATTCTTTCCTGAGCCTCCAATACCAAACTGACCATTATGATGGATGAAATTTTTTCGGATATGCATTTCCTCACCTAATCGAATGCCCATAGCATGGTTCCACCGTACTTCATTTTCTTGGACGATCCAATTTCGACTCCGTAGTCCTGCGCGTCCAGTTTGTCCATGTATTGCTGCTTCTTGAGCTGGAGACGCATATTTTTCAATAATAAGTCCTTGAATCAGAACGTTTGGGGCACTTCCTTGGAATGCACGTGGAGTGATGCTGGCTTCAACTTTTCGACCTGATGGATCGTCAGCCATGATGATTTCGTCTGCCTTGTAATCGAAATACCATTTTCCTGGACTTACCTCAGAAAGAGTGGTGACTTGAGTCAGAAGCACATCATCTAGGAAAAGATCTTCTGGGAACATGCAGGTTGTTGCTGGTGGAATAACTCGATTCATTTCACAGGTACCAAATCGAGGTCCTTGTTGTCTTTGGTCCTGTGCAACCCAATTCTGATTTTGTTTTGTAAAGTTAGTGACTAATTGTGCTCCAGAAAGTATTGCCCCTGGTTGTCCGATGAATGCATTATTGGCTTTGGGGGTAATTGATTGTCTGCGATAAATCCCCTTCGTCAGAAGGAACGTCGTTCCACGGTCGTGTTGTGTGACGAGTGCTTGAATGTCATCACCTGGTGAAATCATGACCGTTTGACTAATTTGTGCGTGTGCAGGTTCATATATTGGTAAGCCTGGGAAGAGGCTGACGAAAAGGCAAAATACAAAGAATTGCAGGAGAGAGTTAGGGGATTTCATATACTGTCCTTTCTACGCATATGGCGCGAACATGTGTGCTGAAATTTGAGGATTTCCTACGCAGTGCCACGATGTTGGCGACTGGTCGGTCCTTACTTTTTCGTGCGAAGATGAAACGAAAACACTAGTTGTTAGTAAGAGTCTGTGGACTACTGAATATTAGGGCGAAGAAATGAGAGGAAAAATAAAGACAATGAGATGAAAGGATTGAGGAAATGTTAACGGACGAATTGAGTGTCTGTTGAAATAAGAAAGAAATATTGCAGGAAATGAAGACCCTATAGGAAGTAATTGTATAAGCACAGAGGACTTTAGTTCGAAGTGAAAGTTTCATGGCCTAGTATTACTATGATATATGCCATGTGATATGTCCAGGGGTACTGTATCTGTCTATAATATTCACAGAATCCTGGAGGAAAACAGTTCAATTCCAGTATCAACACTTAAGCAACGACGTGTATATGGTAAAGCATCTGCTAGGCTCCAGCAGGGCATCTTGGTGCCTATTCTCGTTCATACTGATTGAGGACTAACCTCTCTAGTGCCATTCTTTGAGACTGGAATTGAAAAGAAAATATTTAATTTGTTGCCGATCTTCTCGTGAATGTTCCTGTCATATCATGACCAAAATCTTGCCACTCTTCAAATGAACGTAACTGATTCATCCATCGAAAATATTTTGTTCGTGATCCTTGGACAGTATAGGAATTTTGTTCGAAGCGATTATTTTTATTGGTAAAGTATTGAGGGTTTTTTGTTTTTACGGCAAATCCCGTTTCCCCATCATTCATGACAATAGTATTATGGTGGATATACAGGTTTTTTACTTCGTAATTTCCATATTTGCCTTGGCCTCGCTTTGTTTGAATTGCTGCAATCCCGTCGGCATTATTGCGGACAGTGTTTCCATACACTTCGACATCAGGTGAGCATGAAATTAAGATTCCAGCTCCATTTAACCACACTGAATTTCCAAATCCATTGGATTCAACGACATTGTTTCGAATGATTGCCGAGTAGCTAATTTCATGGAAAATACCCGTTGCGCTATTGTTCTGAACCCTATTGTTCTCATAGAGTGTGTTGATATTGTTAATGTCAGTCCAAAGACCGGGACCTAAGTTATGGTGGACGTGATTGTTACGAACGATTAAATTTTTGGTCCAGACAAATTTTGTACCCCCAGCCGTATGCCAATGAAATCCCATATTATTATTATAGGAAATTTCATTGTCCTCGATGACAATATCCTTACCATTCCCACCTATCCCATATTGTCCATTATGGTGAACTCTATTTTGAATCACCTTCATCCCGTCACCAATGCGTATTCCCATTGCATGATTGAGCCGTATGTGATTGTTTTTTACAAGCCAATTTTTCCCTAGTGGGCCCCTGTGTCCTATTCGATTATGGATGGCTCCTTCTTGAGCTGGCGTCGCATATTTTTCGATGACGAGTCCTTGAATGACTACGTTTGGTGCATTTCCTTCAAATGCATAGGGCGTGATACTCGTCTCAACCTTGTGGTCATGTGGGTTATCATGGAAGTAGATTGTGTCTGCCGCATAATCAAAAAACCATTTTCTTGGCTGAAGATCTGGTAATGAACTTACTTGTGTGAGAGGAATGTCATCAAAAAATAAGTCTTCAGGAAACATGCAGGTATCGACCGGAGATTCGACTCTTGCTTTTTCGCATCGACCCCTTACTGGACCTTGTTGGGTCTGACCCCTTGCCACCCAGAATTGACCCTGTTTGACAATTTGATTGAGTAGTTTAGCTCCTGAAAGGATCGCTCCAGGTTCCCCAATAAAATGATTGCCTGCTTTTGGCTTGATTTGTTGGAGACGGTATGTTCCAGACCTAAGAATGAACGTTGTTCCTGGGGGATGGGTATCAACTAACTCTTGGATGCTCCTGCCAGGAGTTACGAATATGGGAGAGTGAGATTGAGTACCAGTACTCTCTAATGACTTAGTTGAGTTATTCGAAGTCCCGGTAGTCGAAGGAACCGTATTGATTGGAAAACCTATGGTGCTTGCAACTAAATTGAGTAAGATCGAAATTGATGTCCCCAGATAGATTCTCTTCTTTTGCGAACAGAGGTTCCTGAAGGAAGATGCTGAGGAAGGCATTTTTTACCTCAAATGAGGAATTTCTGATTATTGGTTCTATTGAAATAACGTGACTCTTAGCTGGCACTGGTCTCGACAGCTTCAAATATTTCCTTGCCAAGTAGGTAATTTTCATTTGCTAAGTATCGTAGAACCTTGTTTAAGCTCTCAGCCGGGTCTTCATGATCTGTATACACTGTAACTTCAGGTGCGTTTGGTGGTTCGTAGGGATCTGAGACTCCAGTGAAATTTTCAATCTCTCCTCTCAATGCTTTTGCATAATGTCCCTTGACATCTCGTTCTATGCAGACATCGATTGGACAGTCAACGTAGACTTCAATGAAACGTCTTATTTCGTTCCGCGCCTCATTTCTCAAGCTTTGATAGGGGGAAATCGCTGCTGTAATGGTGACACCGCCGACACGGGTCAAGAGCTTAGCCACATAGGCGATACGTCTGACGTTTTCATCTCGTCCTTCCTTTGAGAATCCCAGGCCTTTTGTAAGACGCTGGCGGACTTCATCTCCATCTAGAATCTCTGCAGGATGGTCTAGGCTGGATAAATGCTCATGAAGCATACGAGCGAGTGTACTTTTCCCCGAGCATGGTAATCCCGTAAACCAGACAGTGAAGCCTTGTGTATCCATTCAATCCCTCCATGTAGATAGGCTCATAACCATTGATATACCCTCTTTGGTATATAGTGGTGCTGCTTGTTAAACACTAATCCAAGTAGTGTGCCTCCACCTTTGATAATGCGATCTTTTACATGCTGGATAACTGCTGATCTGGATTTTTCAGCTTCGATAACCAACACGACCCCGTCAACTTGTTTGCAGAGAGATAATCCGTCTATGGACGTACTAATTGGTGGGGTGTCGATAAGTATTGTGTCGAATCGGTGGCGGATTGATGCAAAAATACTTTCTTGTGCAGGTATGGCATTGCCGCTTCGATGTCTGCCAAGTGGCGAGTATAGCGAACTAATGAACATTTGGGTTGTCCCAACGTGATGTATCGCTTCACTAAGATTTCGCTCTTCTTGAAAACTCTGTTCTAAAGACGGCAGCGAGTTGAGTCCAAAGTGTTCATATTGTGGCTGGTCACGGTAGGCATCAATAATCATGACAGATTTTCGTTTTCGTGCTGCCCAAAGTTTAGCAAACTCTCTGACAATGGTAGAGGTACCGGCATTTTCATGTAACCCCATAAATTGTAGAATTGGCCCCTTCATATGTTTCGTTAATTCAGCAAGGCTTTGATCAAGAATGAGCATTTCTTGTTCGAGATTTGGAGAGGTAGTTGCTGAAGAGGGCAGGGCAGACGGAACAAAGGGGGATGCTTTCGGCGTTGTCTCCGGTTCAGGAATATTTGTTTGGAGTCGTTCAGCGCGAGCATGGAGTAATGCTTCATAGACTTTGCTCATGGTTCACCCTTTTCCACGTAATGCTTAACGCAATTTATATGCACGTCTGAGTGCGCGGTGTCTCAATTTCCTGGCTCATGACTTTCAAGAGGGAAGGTTATCTTTTGCCCTGGATATAATCGGCTTGGACTTTTTATATGCGGGTTCTGGCCCAATACCTTATTCATATGTTTGGGGCTTGATCTTCCATAAATTGTTCGAAGGAGGCTATCAAGCGTATCACCTCGTTTTATCGTGTAATATTGACGGTGAGATGTCTGAGGGGTATTTTCAGATCCCTCTAAGCTCGAGGCCTTCAATTGTCGTTTTGTTGAAGACTTAGCATAAATAGCTGGTTTGATGACCTGATTTAGTTGTTGATCGGAGTTTTTTATTCCGTTGCTGTTATGCAAAGGATTTTTATTTATCGCCAGTAATTGTTTATTCATGGAGGGCACTTTTTCTTTATGGTCTATTTTCTTAACTTTTTTAACTTCGTTATTTCCGATGCTGTTGCCTATTCCAGGATCATTGTTAATTGGTAGCTTTCCCTTGGTCTGACTTGCTAGAACCGCACTTGGCAATGTATCAGATGTTATTCCGCTTGTTGAGTGAACTGGATTTATCATGGCCGACTTTGGAAGAAGAGAGGATGGCCTGGATGGCCTCGGTTCCTCTGATTTTTTTTTCAGGTTTTTCTCCTCGTTCTTTCTGCTCTTTTCTGATTTGCTAAATGGTCCAACTCGTGTGTCCTGAGTACTCATGCGGTTTGTAGGGTTTTGTGGAGAAAAGTCAAAGTCATTGGTTTGTACCCAATAGATTGCAACGATCAGAAGCAATGCTGCGATGGTGCTTGGAACCCATCGCCATATAGAGTATGAACTTTTTCCCTGAAAATCAGAAATCACCTCTTTTGCCGTTTTGGCGGAAATAGGTTTTTCTTGATAGCCAAATCCTGTCAATAGTGTGGCATCACACAGAATATTCAAGAGTCTTGGAATTCCTTTGGCTTCTTTGAGTATCGAATTGATTGCCTGTTTAGTCAAGACTGAAGAAGGTCGGGCACCCGCTTTTGCTAGTCGATGTCGAATATATTCAATGCTTTCGGATTTTGTGAGCGGCTGAATGGTTGCGCGGTGGGTAATTCGTTGTCTTAATTGCCGTAGGGCGCGTTCGCTTAACAAGGTATCGAGTTCTGGCTGCCCAATAAGCACAATTTGAAGAAGTTTGTCTGTGGTTGTTTCGATGTTTGATAACATTCGAAGGTTTTCAAGAGTGGCAATAGGCATGTTTTGAGCTTCGTCTATGAGAAGGACAATGGTGCCTTTCTTCCGGTATTGGGCGATGAGTACCTCTTGAAGTTGGTGGATCATCGTGTCGACGTCATCGGCTCTGGGTTGTTGATCAAGTTCGTCTAACACCTCTCGTAATAGGGCCTTGAATGAGAGATTTGAGTTGTAAATATAGACAGTTTGGTCCAATTCGGAATTGACAAGCTCCAAGAAGGCTCGAAGGATCAGGGTTTTTCCAACACCCACTTCACCAATGATTGTGACAAAGCCTTGTCTTTGCTCAATGCTGTAGATCAGCGCCGCCAGTGCTTCTCGGTGACTCGAACTCGAGTACAGAAATCGAGGGTCGGGGGTTGTATGGAACGGTTTCTCTGTAAGGCCAAAAAATTGAAGGTACATGGGATTAGGAGAAATTTTCTTTATTTCGAACGCTGACGAGGATTGGCAGCCCAAAATCGCGTGAGGCCTGTTCCGGTCTGGTATATCCTCCCTGAAAATACTCAGCGGCAAACGCCAAGCTCGTCCCTGCCGCAGCACCAAGGAGTATTCCTAGTAAGATATTCAAGCCTATCTTAGGTTTGACGGGTTTTACAGGAACTGCAGCAGCTTGGATGATACTAATATTGGCCATCTTGAGCTGATCCATCTCTTCCGACACTCTGGCCTCTTCGACCTTTCCCAGA
>JBMYWX010000181.1:0-6814 GCA_049607825.1 Nitrospirales bacterium | reverse complement strand
GAAACAACGCTGAAGAAATTGAAAAGTTAATAACAGACCCGTTAGAACAAGAAATTAAAGGTGTTATTGGACTTATTGAGATTGAATCAACATCAAGTGAAGGTATATCAATTATAAATATTGAATTTGATGATAAGAACGGATTTTATCCCCTTTATTTGGAGGAAAGGGGATCCGATGCGCAACATAAAGAATGTTCATGAAAAAGTAACAAGAAATTTCGAAAAAACGGTTCGATCGACAGAAATTACTTGGGAATGATGTACCAGAATCTCTGGACCGTTTTCGTTATCGTTTCGGACCTTTAGGGAAGATACTTGATGACTTGGGGGCCTATGAGATTCGCAACCGAAAGCGGTAGTTTTTTCCAGAGAGAGATGAATGGTTGAATCTTCGGATTCGACGGGTTGACATTTGGCAAGGCTCCCCCGTTGGGAAGGTAATACTGGTATTGAAGAGGTTGAGGATCAAAACCCCAATGTCGCTTAAAGTCATACGCTCCAGTACCTTGTTTACTGCGACCGAAATCAAAAACCCTATACCCATGCTCCCAGCCATACCGCATGAGTTCCCAATACATAAAGTCATACACCGCATAACGAAGAAACTGCGGCAGCCCGCCACCATAATATGGCAATAGCTGATCCTGGTAACAAAACGTCATGACTGCGGAGGCCATCTGATTTTGATACCATACGGTTAAAATCCTACATCGATCTCCAAGCTCCTCAAGTAAGACTTCAAAGTAACGATAGGGGAAGGCTGGGGTCCCAAGGTTTCTCAAACTTGCAGAATAGATATGGTAGAAATCTTTAAGAAATTCTTTTCCTCCAATTTTTGATTTCAAGTCATGATTCCTCCCCTGACGAATCATACGTCGCTGTTTACGAGGAATCGCTGACATATTCTTCTCTTCGCCATCAAAAATTTCACGGGAAAAAGTAAAATATAATTCTTTAATGGGAAGATCTAATCCACCAGCCTTCACATGACGCAATTCAAGGAAGTCCACATGCAACTCACGAGAAAGAGATTCACCTTTTTTTTGAAGCTGTTCAGCAACATCTGGTGAATCAGCACATATGCCGCCATAGACTCCAAAAGGCACTGAAATAAGTACTTGCCCGCGCAATGGTTTCTTTACTAAGAATAGCGGAAGAACCCCTTTGATCACCCCATCACTTTCCGCCAGGAAATACCAAGCTGTGTATCCAAACACTTTTTCAATTACAGCTTTCCATGCTGTACTATGGAAAAAGGTTCCAGTGGAAGAACATGAAACAAAATCATCCCACCGTGCTTGCCAGATAGGCGTATATGGCTGTACTTCCGTAGCAATCGAAATAATGCTCACACTGAGTCAAGCTCCAAGTTAGTTAGCAGGTAACCATAAAAGATTAGATCATTTCAAAAACTTTCGAATTGAATAATCCTTCAGCTTTCGAGCATGCGTGAAAATAATTATTTCTCCGAGCAATCCTATCGACCCCACTTGCACACCCAAGACCATTAATAACACACCTAATATCAACAGAGGTCGATCGGCTAACGCGGTAACGGCAAAAATCTTTTCTATGGCCAAAAGAGAAGAGACAAAAAACCCTGCAGCAAACAGACCACTGCCAATCAGACCAAAAAACCGAAGGGGTTTTTTGGTAAACTTAAAAAGAAACACAACAGTTAGGAGATCTAAGATTCGCCGGAGATACACGCCTGGACGATAGAGACGTTGCTTACTATCTGCCGAATGTTGAGGAATCTCAATTTCGGTAAGGCGAAAACCTTTTTGGTGTGCAAGGAGTGGCAAAAAACGATGGAGGTCACCATAAATGGAGACTTCCTTTGCAACCTGCTGCGTCATACCGCGCAGACCGCTTCCAAGATCATTGAGCTCAAAACCCGTCAAGCGATTGGCTATTGTATGAAACGTTCTCGTCTGCAGTCGATTCAACCAGGTATCAATTCTTGGCCATCGTCGGGTAACAACCAAATCATATCCTTCATCTAACTTCTCAAGAACCTTTTCGATTCCCTCTGGGACTGTTTGAAAATATGCTGGCAACGTGATAACAACTTCCCCCGAAGCCTGTTCAAAACCTACGGTCAAGGCCGTTGATTCTCCAAAAGAGTAGGGTAAGGGGATAATCTTAATATGGCTTCTGTCCCTTTGAATTTCTTTCAACGGATCAACAATCGTGCTGTCTCCACCATCGATCACAAAGATAAATTCAAAGGTTGAGGATACAGGCTCCAAAATATTTGAATAGGCTTGATATACGGCTTCTGCATCTTGCGATCGCTCTACTATTGGCATCACAACTGAAATAGAAGGAGGTGATGACCGTAAATTTTGAGGCATCTCTTTCATATCAGTACGAGATTCTCTCTCTAGAATACTGGACATAATTAATGACGACATTCACGGTGAACAAAAATCAATGTTGCCAAGGAAAATGTAGTAGAATCAGATTAAAGAAATCAGGCACTTTTCTTGGTGGATAGAACGCCACTGACCATTAATTCAGGACGGTAATCGCCAGTTGACAAGACCATTTCACCCAACACTCCTAGTGCCACCAAATGCCCAGTTAAGACCAAAAACATAAATGCCACAGATGGAAGGACAATGCCAGACACATCGTTTACCAGGAACGTGACCAAACACCCAAGGCCTGCGAACAAGGCAAGTAGGCTTAACTTCCCAAACCAGAGAGCCGGTCGAGATGAACTTCGAACAATCAGGCTCACCACGAATAAATCTAAAAATACTCTCCAAGCGCGTGAAAAACCATACTTACTTTCTCCAAACTCTCGTGAATGATGCGTTACCACCACTTCAGCAACTTTGGCTCCACCAAGCGTTGACATCGCTGGAATAAACCGATGAAAGTCAGCATAGAGTGGCAGCTGTTTCACGACCCTTCTCTGATAGGCCTTGAGAGAACAACCATTATCATGAATGGGCACTCCGGTAATTTTCCCGATGAGCCAGTTAGCAACGATCGAAGGAAGCCGACGAGAAATAAATTTATCCTTTCGATCTTTACGCCAACCACAAACCACGCCATATCCTTCTTTGAGTTTCTGTAGGAGTTTGGGAATATCTTTCGGATCATTTTGCAAATCACCATCCATACTCACAACAAATTGGCCCCTTGCAGCTCGAAATCCGGCTGCCATTGCCAGTGTTTGACCATAGTTTTTTCTAAAGACTATTACGCGAACACAAGAAAATTCTCGGTGTAACTTTTCCAGCAACGCCAATGTCTGATCGGTACTTCCATCCTCAATAAAGATGACTTCATAGGGCTCACCGAGAGGTTTACAGGCAGACACAATTTTATTTAAAAGAATTGGCGTGCTTTCTACTTCATTGTGTATAGGGACAATGACCGAAAGGACCGGACGTTCTTTCATTTTCTCACCAACACCTATCTCACAATTCGCCAAGCTGGAATCCTGGCGGTAAGACCTATAAATCCTTGGTTTGCAACAGCACTACGTCCTCCCACTGCTGACCCTTTCGACTTCTGCTTAATATAACTATACGAGATATTCCCACTTAACCAGGATAACAACGGGGCACTCAACCCTACCTGACCGGTGTAACTTATCACATCGACAACATTTCCAGACAATGACTTATTCTTAGATATACCTGCTGCAGCAAATCCATTCACACGTTCAGTAAAGGGATATGACACCGTTGCAGCTCCTGTTTGAGTGAGAACACCGGATTGAGATAGACCACCACCTGTAGTAATACCTTGATTATAGCGCAAACTCATTGAACCTCGGTTAAATGCCTTGGTAATCTGAGAATTTGTTGTAAACGTGACTCTTTCGGCCGACTCAGTAAATGAGACACCCGCATTCGCATTGAAGTTAATAGTCGGAGACACCGTGTGACTTACCCCTCCAGTGATATTGTGTGTAACAACTGTGTCTCCACGTCGAATGTCGCTGATACCAGCTGAATAGTTTACATTAAGACTGGTTCGAGCGGATACGACATAACTGACTCCAGCACCTAAATTATGAGTAAGAGAATCATTCAAATCACTATCGGTAAACCTAACGTAATTATTGGTATAGCGCGCATTGGGAATCCAACGTGGGGATAAACTATATCTCACATTAATTCCCGCAGTATTTTGAAACGAATTCGTACCTCGGCCGGTAAATACACCCTGATTACCTATTGGAGTACCAAGCCCAGCAATTCCCCCACCCTGCAATCCGCCGCCAGCATTCGCCCCATTCTGCCCCTGTTGACCAGGCAATGGAGTATCCTGGTCGCTCGCATCCCCTGCAAACGAATAACCTTGTATAGCAGGGGTAAAGTTAAATGACTCAATCAAGCGGATTTCAAGGCCTTTATAACGCTTCGTTAAAAACGGGAGGTCAATCCCAAAGTTTGCATTATGTGTATAGGCATTGGCATTGGTATTGTTCACATAAAATTGTGCGACTCCACTATAGGTCCCTGATAACACAACGTCTTTTGTTCGATAGGTCAAATTCAAACTTGGAATGACAAAGGTTCCAAAATCATCGCGTTTATTTCGCTGAGATTCAAAAAACAGGTTATCTGTATATGTTTCGGTCACTGCTAGTGAAGAATTAAGTGTGAGAGACGCATGAAGAGGAGCTGATAGAACTAGGAGTTGGACACATCCCAAAATAAGACCGATCAACACACGAGGACCTCTTATCTGCATAACCACAACCTTTCTTCCTCTAGGACCTTTGCCTGAGGAGCTGAAGACACATAATCATTTTCAAAAATATGCACGCAACACACCAACCTAGGAATAGTATGATGCACAATCATCACAAATAAGCCCTCCAACCTAAGTAAGAAAACAGGAAGAACGCTTAACATGTCTTAGCTAGAAACATGAAGGACACACATACTCCCAGGAGTATTAATTCTGTACTTTACACCATGTAGAGGGTCAAACCAAGAAATTTCTCAATTATTTCCGACGTGACAGAATGATCATGATTCAACGACTAGCATTAATAATTGGGGGAATACTCACAACAATGCAGTGAATGAAGACGGGGTACATCCTTCTTCACTTTTCGATTCATCGCAATCGCGCACCATCTTCTTGTCAATAGAACCCATGCTCACTAAGGGAAAAAAGAAAGTGGGAATTTACATTTCATGAAACAGCAGAACAGTAAGAGAAAATTATGGCTCAACAATAAATAAGTCGTCCGTCATGCCACAACCTGGTCTAAGATAAACCATCTCATCTTGCAAAAGATTCACACTATCAAGAATTTGTTAATACTGAATGATACAGAGGAAATTGCACGTGAGCCTCGATATTCCTCAAAGAGATGGACCGTCTGCCCAGTCTTGAAAACCACTAGGCATCCTACTATCAGCAATAGGATAACTATTGACTGAAAAAAGCTTTGACCACATAATAAAATTGGGGCAAGGTATGATGGTAATGGGCATACACTACTTTCATAACTACAATTGAACAAGCTACTCGGTGTGTGCGTATGAAGCCCTTTCATCTTCTGCGCCCTATAGGATTTTTCTCTTCAAGAGAAATCATCAAAAAAGAGATAGAGCTTCCATGTTTAGCCAAAGTTCAGATGAACCGTCTTTGCAGCTCATGTCCTTTTATCTAAAGACCTATCTGTAATACAATCTAGTCGTGATTCATTGGCTGAGACCTTTTTAACCCTCCTTATCTGCCACCAGGAATACAACAACGCTGAATATTACATGGGTACCTTCAAAACTATTTCTCAAATCTTGATCTCATCAATTGTCTTTTTCTTTCTCGCAGCACAAATTACTACCGTGGTTCTCCCAGTCGAATGGTATTATTGGCCTTTCACCAATTATCCAATGTACAGCGCTCCACACTTTGAAGGTGACGTTGCAACACCTTCAACAACAATTATTGGTATTCAACCAGGAAATATTGAAGAAACCACAACTCCGAAAGACTTTGGGTTGTCAGTCTTTCAACACGAATGGTGGTTTATCCCGAGCCTTCTAAAAAATGAAGATCCCCAAAAAGTCCAATCATTCATTAATCATTTGCAAAACAGTCGCACCATACCATTTCAAGAATTGCGCATCGAGTCGAGAGGCTACATCATCTCTCGAGCAGGGTATTCTCCAGCTCCAGTAAAAGTCCTCAAAGTGATTGCGCTTAATGGGCCACAAGAGAGTAGTCCATGAATCCTTGGAAATGGTGGAGCAATTATTGGTTCCGACCTTCCAGATTATTCAATCTAGCAGTTTGCCGACTTATTCTGGTGGCAGCACAAATGTTCTTGCTGCAGTATTTCGAGACATTTGATTACCTCGTGATGCTAGCAACCCAGGCCTCTTCTGGGGGGGATTCTCTTTTTTATCCTCTATTAGTTTATCGACTACTGACTCTCCCATTCGGAAGTAATTTCATCCCTTCGATCGAGTGGTTTCAGGCGATATATTATCTGACCCTTCTTGCTGGCATTGGCTCTTTTCTAGGCATTTGGACCAATGTAAGTCTAGGCATATTCGCCATTGGTAATATCTTTCTCCAGGCCTTCACATATTCGTTCAATGAAATCCACCACCCTCATGGCCTCATGATGATCGCGCTTTCTATTTTAGCAGTAAGCCCCTGCGGGCAAACTCTTTCACTCGATGATCTCTGGAAACGTCTTACCCAAGCATCCCAGAATAGGCAGCTCCATCTATTCAATATTTTCACCCAAACTAGTGAATTTTCCAGATGGCCGATCCTCTTGATTCAATGGATATTTGCGGTCTGTTATGCTTCTGCTTTTT
>JBMYWX010000180.1:0-6830 GCA_049607825.1 Nitrospirales bacterium | reverse complement strand
GGCCTTGGTGTTTGATCCGCCCCGCAATCAATTCGGGCGTCCAGCCCAGGGGCACTTTCTGGTGCACATATGCCCGGACCCTGTTGGACTTTAAGCGCTCCCGTTTGGCTCGGCGGCGGAGGCGCGAGTCCGCGAGTAGCTGGGCTCCCCGCGGAAAGTAGGGTTTCTGACACCAGATGTTGCGTCGTAGTTCCCGACTGATGCTGGAGTGACTGCGCCGCAAGCGGCGCCCAATTTCTCGGAGCGTGAGATGTTCTTTCTGCCACCAATAGATGAGCGTCCGTTCTTGGTGATTCAAATGCTTGTACGGGTTGGGCATACACCACCTCCTGTTGCTGAAGGATACTGTGGTGCACTTCGGGTTAGAATACGGGGCTTCCCTACCTACCAATATTTCTCAATTTCAAGATACTTCTAGAGTTCATACCCTCACTAAAGGAGAAATACTATACTGATCTCTATCCTGGCATGAGTCAGCACTGATCATTAGAAGACATCACGACTGTAGAAAAGGATGAAGATAGTCTAAGGATCAATTACACGGAGAGAGACCGGTCTTAGTTCGGCCTGTTTGTTTTCGCACAGGGAAGTGTCCGGGGAAAAACTACTGGGGAGTTGATTCGTGCGGAGTCGCTGAACAGGAAGTTCTCAGCTCATGAAGTTCGTCTAAAATCTTATCAGCTAATACTCGCTTGTCTAACCGCGGGAGCTGATGGATTCGGCCATTTTTTGTCAATATGATCACCTCATTTGTATCATTCCCAAAAGCTGAGTTGGCTCCACCTACTTGATTGACGACAACCATGTCCAAACTTTTCTTTTTTAATTTTTCTTGCCCGTTTTCTATGAGATCATTCGTTTCAGCCGCAAACCCTACTAATACCTGCTGGGTTCGTTGTGCCGATAAAGCTGAAAGGATATCCGTAGTCGTTTCCAGTTCTAATGCTTCACCTCGCCAATTGTGCTTCTTGAATTTCTGTGCACTCACATGTCGAGGTCGAAAGTCACCGACTGCAGCTGTCATAATTAATTCAGTGGCTGATTCAAACCGTGAGAGCAAAGTATGAAACATCTCCTCTGCTGTACTCACTGCAACTAACTCAACACCAATTGGAGGTTCTAAATTCGTTGGACCACTGACAAGAACAACCTCCGCCCCTCGTGCGTGTGCCGCACGAGCTATCGCGTAACCCATTTTCCCTGATGAACCATTTGAAAGAAATCGCACAGCATCAAGTGGTTCACGTGTTGGTCCTGCAGAAATAAGCATTCGATGCCCTATCAAATCATGTGATATCCGAACTTTTTCTACGACAGCATCAACAATGGCCTGTTCTTCAGGAAGACGACCACGCCCGATCTTTCCAGAAGCCAATTCGCCTAATCCAGGCTCTAATATGTCTACGCCACGTTCTCTCAGAATTTGGACATGATCTTTCATTGCTGGCTGCTCCCACATCTCCCCATCCATGGCTGGGGCAATCACCACGGGACATTGCGTTGTCAGCAACATCGTGCTCAGTAAGTCATTGGCAAGCCCTAATGCATATGTTGCGATCGTATTCGCCGTGCAAGGCGCAAGAACAATAATATCAGCTGATGCTGGCCACTCGATATGAGTCATGCTCTCATGGCCATGAAACAGATCAGTGGCTACGGGCTGCTTTGACAATACTTCAAACGTCAGGGGCGTGATAAACCTGGTTGCCGCTTGAGTCATCACCACTGATACATCAGCACCCTGACTTATGAAGGTCCGAAGTAACGACACGGCCTTATAGGCGGCAATGCTCCCCGTCACCCCAAGAATGACTCGTGTCCCGCGTAATCTCAATTCAGACATGCAGGTTGCCTCTATGATCCTTCTTCCACGACGGCATCATCGGCAACAGCCTCTTCCGTCTTCGGACTATCATCAATGTAGACGCTTAACTCCTTTTGTATTTCCTTGGCATTTTCATCTGTCTGCGCTAAGAGGGCTGGATCGAATTCTCGTTCAGCAGAACCTTTTGCTTGTTTAATCGCCTGTCGAGCATCTTCACCCATGAAGTACTTCACATCTCCATTCAAGACTTCTTCTAATGCCGAAGAGGTCTCTTTGATAAATTTATTTGAGCCAGGTGTCGGTGCACCCCGCATAATGTGTTTGGCCCGTTGAGCGGCAATCAACACAATTCGAAAACGAGAATCAAATTGTGTTTGATGATGTTCAGGTAGTAGTGATAAGGCATCAATCATGAGATTCGCTTCCTTTCTCTCTCTTAAAATTACGAAACAATTTCACGCTGCTTTTCTTTGCCAAGAAGCCCCTGACTATGCAACCAAGCTTGATCCAGTCGCTTCGTGCGGACTCGTTCCGCTAAAATGATAGACTCAAACTCTTTCGTGGCTTGCTCAAGACTACCATTTCTGATGGTATATTCATATTCTACATGATATTCCATTTCTACCTGCGCTTTCTGAAATCGACGTTCAACCACGTCGGGGGCATCGGTACCTCGAGCCTCAAGTCTTAATTTTAAAATGTCCATTGAGGGAGGCATGAGAAAGACCGACACGGCATCATGCGCATTTTTCATGACATTTCTTGCACCCTGAATATCAATGTCCAATATAACATCCTGACCTTGCTCTTTGAGTTGCATCAGCTCTTGTCGTGGAGTCCCATACAAATTCCCATACACTTTCGCCCATTCAAGAAATGCATCTTCATGAGTCATTTGACGAAATGTGGCTTCATCAATAAAGCAATACTCTCTTCCGTGTTCCTCACCTGGACGAATTGAGCGCGTGGTATAGGATACAGAAAGCTGGATATCTGGGGTTGAACGCATAATATGCTTGCACAACGTTGATTTCCCCACACCGGAAGACCCAGAGAGGATAAATAAGATACCTTTACGCAACATGAGTCATCACTTTCATGTTCGCAAGCAAACTATATCCATCATTATTCAATGTTCTGAACTTGTTCACGGATTTTTTCTAACTCACTCTTCACGGTCACGACCTGCAACGCAATGTCTGCATCATTGGCTTTCGAACCAATCGTATTTATTTCTCTCCCCATTTCTTGAAGCAAGAAATCTAAACGCCGCCCGATGGCACCCTTGGCCTTACTCGATTCTTGAAATTGAGACAGATGGCTTGCCAGACGCGTCAATTCTTCTGTTATATCACAACGATCAGCATAGGTCGCTAATTCTTGGTGTAGCCGGTCTAGATTTGATGGATTTTCCCCTAATAATTTGGTCACACGTTTTTTCATGCGCTCAAAATGCTCCTGAACACTATCTGGCACCCTTCGTTCAATAGCTTTCAAGGCCAGGCGAATCGCCTGCAACCGTTTTACCGTGTCCTCAAGTAATGCTTTCCCCTCCCGTGTCCGCATCGCATTCAAATCTGTCAGCGCTCCTTTCGTCAAGCGTGCCACAACATTTTGGGTACCTTTTTCATCAAAACTTTGCTCTTTGACGACCATGACATCCCGAAACCCAGCGATCAACCCAACGTCTATTGGCCCTTCAAGGTGAAGCTCACGTTGCAGTTCCTTCAATAAACGGTGATAATCTCCTGCCGCTGCCCGATCAAGCACCAATGACTTTTGACGATGGCCTATAGCATTAATCGAGACGCTATATTCTATCCGGCCCCGTTCACATTGGCGATGAATAATTTGCTTGAGGTCTTCCTCGGCACCAACCAAACTACGAGGGAGTCTCGCGACAACCTCGCAATAGCGATGATTGACAGACTTTAGCTCAACCCCCACCGATAGCCCCTTCCACTCCGTCTCCCGTTTTCCAAACCCAGTCATACTTTTCATGATACGGGTAATTTTCCTTTCCAATCACAGTTGTCATAAATCGCACAATGATTGCATTTTGGAGCACGGGCGAGACAGACGTATCGGCCATGTAAGAGTAACCGTTGCGCTCCTAGGGTCCATTGAGCTTTTGGCAACAACAGCTGAAGGTCATACTCGATGGTTGTCGGATCATCACTTACCGTTAAATGAAGTCGATTTGCAACTCGCTTCACGTGAGTATCGACAACGACTGCAGGCTCGCCAAAGAAACTTCCTAGCAGCACATTGGCCGTTTTTCGTCCAACACCCGGTAGCGACGTCAATTCATCCATCGTACGAGGAACGGTTCCGTTAAAACGTGTCGCAACAGCTTTCCCACATGCCATAATATTTTTGGCCTTGTTTTTATAAAACCCGGTGGATCGAATCAGTCCTTCCAACTCTGCTGACTTCGCATCAGCATATTCTTCCGCAGAATGGTATCGTGCAAACAAAGCTGGCGTCACCTTATTCACTCGTTCATCTGTACATTGAGCTGAAAGAATAGTCGCGATTAATAGCTCAAGAGGATTTGATGACGCGAGCTCTACTTCTGGAACAGGAATCACCTCATCTAGTACCTTAAGAATCTTTTGCACGCGGATACGTAGTGAACGGGGAATCGGGGTTTTGCTCTTGCTTTCTCTTCTTGCTATCTGCCGTTTTGTCGCTTGAGAAGTTTTCACAAGACTGTCGCGATAGAAGAATTCGTCGTCCCGCGTCCATCTAGAGTATGAGAATCTCTTCCCCGCTCTTGTCCTTCACGCTCGAATCGATTCAGCATATAGGCAATGGCCTCTCGAACTCGACTAACTGTGTTTTTTTGAGTCGCAGAAATGGCCACCGCTCGGTATCGATTACATAAATGCGCCACAAGATCTGCCGGAAGAAGATCAGATTTATTGAGTACGATCAACCGTGGAACATGGTCAAAATGTAACTGAGAAAGAATAGATTCGACGGCTTCAATATGTCGATCTGGGTCTGGCGTGCTAGCGTCGACAATATGCAACAACAGCGTAGCATATTCTAACTCATGGAGAGTTGTTTGAAATGCCGAAATCAAATCTTCAGGCAATTGCCGAATAAATCCTACCGTGTCCGTGAGAATCACCTCTCCACGATCCGGGATATAGAGTCGCCGACTCACGGTATCTAATGTTTCAAAGACACGATCTCGAGCTGGTTGAAAACTCCCTGTTAAGGCATTCAACAAAGTCGACTTACCCGCATTAGTATACCCAACCAAAGAAACAACGGGAGTCGCTTTTCGGCTTCGCATGTTACGTTGTTGGTCCCGCCCTCGTGAAACGGTATCGAGTTCCTTTTCTAGTCTCCGAATGCGGTCACGTGCTCGGCGACGATCCGTTTCTAATTTCGTTTCGCCTGGCCCTCGTGAGCCAATACCTCCAGCTAGTCGAGAAAATGCTGTATTAGATTGAGATAATCGTGGAAGTCGATAACGCAATTGCGCTAATTCTACTTGCACCTTTCCAATTCTCGAATGAGCTCGACGAGCAAAAATATCTAAAATCACCTGCGTCCGATCTAGCACGCGAAGTTCGGTGAGCTCAGAAATTCCATGGACTTGGCCAGGGGTCAGGTCTCGATCAAAAATCAGCCAATCAGCTCCAGCTTGCAACGCATGAATGATGACCTCTTTCAATTTTCCAACACCAAGGACATATTTGGGATGTAGCGTATGTGGTCTTTGCACGACCGCGTCCACCACATGAATATCACTCGCTCGAACAAGTTCACGTAATTCATCAAGATGCTCTTGACGCTTGGCCGCACTATCTGTTGAAACGCTGACTAAAATTGCACGAGAGATCTGCCGCCCCTGATGCAATGCGATATGTGGTCGAGTGCACTCATGTTCTAAAGACTGAATAAAGTTTTGGCAGTCCAACTCAAATTGATACAACGAACAAGGAGATAACTCTTTATAGGATTTCCCATTGATAGATTGAGGAAGTAAATGGGCAACAAAAACATCTCTCGCCGTTCCCTCTTGACCAACACCTATTGCCATTATTAGGTCTAACCGAAGAAGCGCTAAGTCCGTTAAGTCGTCACGTGTAAGGGCTTGGTTTTTGAGGTGTGTATGAACTAATCGAACTCCTCGTAACAGTCTTTGTCCAGATCGACTACGAGATAAACTAGGAATCATCAATTCATGATCATTACCAATAATGACAGATTGAACGTGCCCCTGCCGATCAATGAGCAGACCAATTTGCCTTCGAGTCTCAAACGACAGTGCTGAACACATCTGAGCCAGCTCAATCGTCACCACTTTGTCAATTGGCACACGTCGACGATAGAGATGCTCTATTCGACTGATTTGATTAGCTTTTAGTCCGTGAAGATTTCCTAAAATAACTGGAATACTTACATCTCCATTGGCGCAATGCCTTGCTGAATTCCCATAGTAGAAAATGCGGGCTCATTCATTTGGCTGACCACAGTTGACCCCACTTCCGTATCTAAATCCCAAGAAGCCACATGCCCTAATCGGTACTGTTCCCATCCCGCAGCCGCAATCATGACGGCATTATCAGTACATAGCGCAATGGATGGCACGGCAACTGACACCCCGACTTTTTTTGCTCGCTCTTGCAAACGCTCACGAAGTCGACTGTTCGCCGCAACCCCGCCTACGACGGCTAATCCCTTAGCCCCATATTGTCGTACCGCGCGAAACGATTTCTCGACAAGCACATCAACAATCGCTTCCTGATAACTGGCGGCCAAATCTTCAGTAGATGGCATGGGTTTCCCCGCACTTTTTAAGTCCCGTAAATAGTACAGCAAGGCGGTTTTCAGCCCACTGAAACTAAAATCTAGCCCTCCGCGATTCAGGTAAGGGCGAGGAAAATTGACAGCCGTTGCCGAACCTGTCTTGGCCAACTTGTCAATCAGTGGACCTCCGGGATAACGGAGTCCTAACATCTTTGCGCCCTTATCAAAAGCCTCTCCG
>JBMYWX010000179.1:0-6841 GCA_049607825.1 Nitrospirales bacterium | reverse complement strand
AGAGAGAACTGAGCGTCACCGCTTTTAAAATATGAATGAGATCTTGAATTCCTACATACCTCCAAATTCCTCGGTACAGCCCAAAATAGAAAAAGGCCATGAGCTTTAATGGAATCAACAAGGGAAGAGTCTGAACAAGCACATGATCATACGGCGCCGGTAGACCATCAAATCGAATCAAAAACGCAACGAGGAATGATCCGGCAATAAGAATCGAATCGATCAAAATTTCCCCAATTCGCATTTTTCCTTGAAGAAAGAAATTAAGTGAAACCTTGAATGAAGCTCCTGCCCCCTTTGATTCTGAATCACCATACGTCACGATTTCACTTAAGAATATGCCAAAATACATGAACATGATAACAATCAAGACAGCGATTAAAGAAGGATAGAGCCAGTCATATTGCAAACCAAGTATCGCCAACGCCCCACACATCATGCTCATCGCATAAAACAACAAGACCGTGCGACGCTCCGAAAGGCCAAAGGCGACTAATCGATGAGAGGTATGATCTCGACCTCCACGCGAGATTGGTCGATCATTAAAAAACCGAACCAACGAAACAAATGCTGTATCAAATATCGGAACAGCTAAAACGAGTACTGGAATCATAAGAGAAAACATCACACTCGTGACATTTTCCCATTGGCCCAGAAGTGCTAAGGAAGATAAAATAAAACCTAACAGCAAACTGCCAGAATCGCCCATGAAAATTTTAGCCGGGGGAAAGTTAAACCATAAAAACCCTAAGGTTGCGCCCATCAAACTTGCAGCGCCTAATACGAGAGCAATGTTTGACGTTACCAGGCCTGCTAAGACCAAATAGAACGAGGCGATACATGCCGTCCCAACCGAAAGGCCATCCATATTATCAAGAAGGTTAAAGGCATTCGTCACACCAACTATCCACACTAAGGCTAAAATAAAAAAGTATATGGACCAATGAAATAACCCCAAGGCCTGTCCACCAGCGATCACCACACAAGCAGCCACAATTTGCCCGATTAACTTCGAATACGGTTGGAGGTGAAGGAGATCATCAATTAGCCCAACTCCACCAATTAATATGGCTCCAAAAACAAGAATCTGTAACGTGGGGTATGTACTCACAAAAAATAATAAGGGAAGAACAAACGCAAAAAATATGGCAATCCCTCCCAGTAAGGCTGTCGGGGTTTTATGCCATCGATCCTGCGTAGGCCGAGCGACATATCCGTATTGAATCGCAAGGATTCGAACCAGTGGAGTGAGCACACTAGCTAACGCCAAAGATATTAAAAAGAGAACAGAAGCCTGAATCATCTAATGACTAGTTCCTTTTGTTTCACATACTCAATGACTGCACCAACAATTCCCGTCAGATCGAGCGTAGGCTTATATCCTATAAGATCTTGAATTTTGCCTAATGAAGGTATTCGTCGATCCATGTCTTCAAACCCAGATTCATACGCCTGATCATAGGGGACATATGAAATGTCTGACTGAGAACCCGTCATCTCCTTAATGAGCAGCGCGAGATCTTGAATAGTAACCTCTTGCGTACTACCAATATTAAAGATGTGCCCAACTGAATCCGGATGAAGACTTAACTGGACCAGGGCATTTACCACATCTCCCACCCAGGTAAAACACCGACTTTGCATTCCCGTTCCATATACTGTCAGGGACTGACCGACAAGGGCTTGCTGCACTAAGCGAGGTATCACCATTCCATACTGTCCTGATTGTCTCGGCCCGACCGTATTGAATAATCTCACAACAATAGTCGGACACTGTTTTTCCTTCCAGTAGGCCAAGGCCAAGAATTCATCTAAGGCTTTTGAGCATGCATAACTCCAACGCCCCTTCGTCGTCGTTCCCATCACAAGATCTCCGTCTTCCGAAAATGGAATCGCATTGGATTTCCCGTACACTTCACTTGTTGATGCGATAATGACAGTTTTTTTCTTTTTACTTGCAAGATCTAGGACTATCTCTGTCCCCTTCACATTGGTTTCGATCGTCCGAACCGGACTCTCAACAATAAGTCTCACTCCAACAGCGGCGGCTAAATGAAAAATACAATCCGCACGATCAACGAGTTCAGCCATAATGGACCGATTCATGACTGTATCAAATGTATAATGAAATCGAGGGTGGGATTTCAGATGCTCAATATTTTCGACACTACCCGTTGAAAGATCATCAATGATAAACACCTCGTCTCCGCGCTCTAACAACACTTCTGCCAAGTGAGACCCAATAAATCCCGCGCCACCCGTAATCAACACATTCATAGACGTTCCTCCACAAATATTTTACGCATAAGACTTCACTAACGCAGCCCTACCCGCTTGATGAGAGGTTCCGCTGAACTCCCTTTTCCACAAATAAGTCCTGATATAAGGCCCTTATATCTCCGAGCAATCTATTCTCATTAAAGAATTTGGCAGCAAACTCTCGACCAGCACGCCCCATTTTCATGGCTTCTACAGGATGAGTGGAAATATAGAGCATCGCAGCAGCTAATCCAGTTGCATCTTGAGATTGCACCAAAAGACCATTTTCAAACAGTGTAAATACTCCACCGTTATGACCCCTGGTCTGCACCCCTTCCCCCACTACAAGATCTATAACTCCACCTACATTCGTCGCGATGAATGGCTTACCTGAAGCCATGGCTTCAATAAGTGCAACAGGTGTTCCTTCATTCAAAGATGTCAACACCACAACATTGACCGCTGCATATATATCCTGAACCTTCTGTTGCCATCCACAGAATAAGATATGTTCGGAACACCCACGTGTCCGCGCTTCTGCTCGCATCGATTCCAATAATTCACCACCACCTGCCACGATGACATACCAGGATTCAGATTTCTCACGTAGAGAATTTTGGGTAGCTTGGTAATAGTCTTGAATTTGGCAATACGCCTCGAGCAAAAGAAGAGGATTCTTGATAGAAACCAGACGACCCACAAATCCAAGAGCAAATGCCTTCGAAGCAATTCCAAACATTTGCCTCGCTCCAGCAGTATTCCTTCCAGCAGAAATAAACGGACTCAAGTTAAATCCTAATGGAATAACTTGAAACTTTGGCCTAGTGGCGATTTTAAATTCATGTGTCAAATCTCGACATTGACTCTCACTAAGCACAATGATGCGATCAGTGAAATAGGCCAATATTCTCTCAATAATAACAAAGAATGTTGTCTTTGCTTTGCCGAAATATCCTTTAAATATATGACCATGAAAAGTATGGATCTTGATAGGTACAGCAGTCAATATTGCTGCCAATCGACCAAGGGTTCCAGCTTTAGCCGTATGCGTATGAACTATATCTGGCTGTAAGATCTTGAGAATCTTGCACAGCTTAAAGAATGCCTGAATATCTTGCCACCAAGATATTTCCCTCCCAAGCATTGGAACAACGTACATCTGATCCCCTTGAAGTGCATATGGCACATCCAGACTTTCTTCGCCCATACCAACAACGCCTGTAATGAGGTAGGACTGAAAATTCTCCCCATTGAGCCCATGCGTAAGAAAGAAAGCTTGCTTGGCCGGCCCACCAACGTTTAACCGGGCAATGATTCGTACAACGGTAATGACTGACTTCTGTTGATCAAATACTCTTTGTACCTTTCCCATCGTACTGATTATGATTCCACCAATATGAAAAGGAAAGACTTCAGCAAATCTACCAAGTGGCAGACAAAATCGTGTATGTACTACCTAAAGCTATCATTTGGGTATTGGAAGATAACGAACCCGCTTCTCTTAAAAACACCTAGCTCCCCTTCTTTCACAACAAAGCAACCACAATATTCATATGTACAGGGCCAAGTTGACAAAGAAAAACATTACATAGGGGAATGCATGAGTGATCTTACGAATGGGTGAAAAGACAGGAAATTTGCGAGGGCGATATACACTAAGAAGTAATAATTCACTGTATTTAAAAAAAGATGAATATTAATACCAAATCATAGGGCGAAGAGGTATCTCTGTCAAGAAATTGATCGTCCATCTGCTGCAGGTATGCGATTAGGCGACATTGCGATATTGCCATCCTTACTTCCAATGCCATGAAGACGAAGAGTAACACAGAGCAACCCCAGAAAAAGACAATACACATAGACGACTGACCCCATAAACATATCGTCGAGCAAATTTCTCACCATTAAGCCTGTAGTCGCAAGAAGCATCGCCAAAGCAAGTTTCCCGACGTACAAATGAGGGAAATAATGAAATCCTCGAAAAGACTTCACCACAACCATCCAGAAAATCCAGACAAATAATAACAGCCCAGGAATTCCAAGTTGAATCGCCCTTGCAAGAAACATATTGTGAATATGTGTATGATGGCCAGCCCCTAAATCTGGATAGGCTTTATTAAAGCTATGTTTTCCATAACCAACACCGCTCATACTGAGACGAGGTTGTTCCACCATTTCCGCAATTGCAAATTCCCACGTATTAAACCTGGTCTGTAGAGAAATTGGATTTGCCACCTGCAATTCTGTCATAAATGAACGATCGCCAATACTGGAAAATATAAAAATGAGGAACAAGCCAAACAGGCCAAGCAGTCCAGTTATTCGTCGAATATATTTCGTAGAGACCAAGCCAAGTACCATCAACTCAATCGCAAAGGCCACCCATGCCGCTCTCGTATGAACCAACAATGCAGCGCCAAGCATAGAGCCAACGAGTAACATATATACGAAGCGAACCCACTTCACACGTTCACCCCATAATCCAAGACAGACAATCGGAAAGCCCATAACGAGATAGGTACTGAGCCATTGACTACTGCCAGTGAAAACACCAGCTCGACTGGCCATACTCATGGAGAAATCAAATACTTGGCCCCCACTCCAAAGATAATATGTCACCTCAAACAGGCTTAAGGTCCCCGCACCTACTGAACTCGCAAAGAGTACTGAACGGACTTGATTCTCTGTGTTAATGGTATAAATGACGAACCAAAAGATTAAAAACCTCGGCAAAGCCTTTCGCCATTCTTTAAAACTATAATCAGGGTCCACCGAAAAAATTACCGTCACCAAAACCCACACAAGAAATAGCAGAATTGGCACATCTAAAAATGTCCGACGAACATGAAAATCGCGAGTACGTAATTTCTCAACAATCCAAATTAAGACTAAGCCAATAAACACATATTCAGCCACATGATTGAGGCGCACAAAGAAAAACGAAAAACCCAAAAACATGAGACCGTACGTATAGATCCTTTCGGTGGAGGGGGAGGCTATGCTATGAAAGAAACGGTTCACGAGGGAAGTTTCGCAGGAGATAATGAGGAAGGGACGTTATAACCCCTTTGCGACAAGATCATGGAGGTGGATCATGCCTACAACTTTCTCTGCACGATTGAGAACGGGGAGAACGGAGATGGGCCTCTGCCGACGCTCCATCAGCTCTAATGCCGTTATGGCTTTTTCATCGTCATAGATGAATGCAGGTTTTTCATTCATGATCTCTTCAATGGTCAATGCAAAGATATCACCTCCACTTTCCAACGCTTGACGAATATCAAAGTCTGTAACGAAACCACGCAATAGATGCTGACCATCTATAACAGAGACAGCGCCGGCATGTTTGCTGGTAATTTCACAAAGCATTGATCGCACATCACTAGAAATAGAGATGACGGAATTGGCTTCGCCAGACCGCATCATATCACCAACAGTGAGCAAGAGACGTTTACCCAATTGACCACCAGGATGATAGAGCGCAAAATCTGTAGGTTGAAAATTCCGCAACTTCATGAGTGTCATGGCGATGGCATCGCCAAGAACTAAGGCCGCAGTCGTACTGCATGTAGGAGCCATGTTGAGGGGACAGGCTTCCTCCTCAACCGGAGTGATCAACACAAGATCAGAGGCTCGAGCCATAGTGGAATCAGTCTTTGCCGTAATTGAAATGATGCGTGCGCCTAACCGTCGAATAAAAGGGAGAATGGTTAGCAATTCCTCACTCTCCCCAGACTTTCCAACAGCCACGACAATATCGTCTTTCGTCACGATACCAATATCCCCATGCATGCCCTCGGCAGCATGGAGGAAAATCGCAGGTGTTCCAGTCGAAACTAAGGTTGCGGCAATTTTTTGTGCAATCAGACCAGACTTACCCACCCCCGTGAGAATGACTCGGCCAGAACAGGCCGCAAGAAGTCGAACCGCTTCTTCATAGGACTGATCAACGGCATCAGATAATTGGGCAACCGTCTTACGCTCAAGGTCAATAACCCGACGTAATTCTTTCAAAAGATCCAAAGATGAAATTCTCGGTTACACATATAGGTTGAAAAAAATGTTTGACAAATAGGTAGTGAGAACGTGAATCTAAAGAAGGCCAGAGACCGCCTCATGCTCTCTTGATATGAGCCAAAACAGGAGAAGAGAGAAAGGCTAAAAAATGTATTATAGCACAGATCATGGCACCGAGGTGCATACATAAGTATCTATAATCAATACACAAATTTGATAGTTTGGTCAAGCAACTCGACAGAGGAAAGGGGACGATCTTTCCACTCGATTACAATGATATCTGCTGACGACTAAGTTTATGAGAAAACAGCCATGGGCAAGACTGACTCAAAACTACAAGCCATAACCCAAAAAGCTATCAAACAGATTTACAAAGAATTGGACTATGTCGCCCTAGCCCCCATCTATTGTGATGAAGGAGGAGAGGAATTTTGGAAAGCGCATCGAGGGTTATGTGAACGACTCGGAGAAAAGCTTGCAGGGCATTTAAAGACCCAATTGTCCCTTAAAGGAAAAAGTCTGTACGTAGGGGCAGGGGTTGCAGAAATTCCCTGTTTGCTTATGG
>JBMYWX010000178.1:0-6874 GCA_049607825.1 Nitrospirales bacterium | reverse complement strand
GAAGATGAGCTTATTACGATGTCCGTCTTTGCCATTCATCCTAGCGATAGTAAGGCCTTGTTGGATTTTTTTCACTTTGTTTCTCAGCGAGGACATGGCTGGACGGATCAGCTTTCTTGTACGACAAAAACAGGAGGTAGTCTTGTTGCCGAAATTTCTTCATCCGTGATTGAAATGGGTGGGAAGGAATGCATGATTTCACTTGTTCGCGATATGACTGAACGAAAGCAGCGAGAGGAGCAATTATCTCGGGTGGCATCTGAACTTGAGGTTAAAAATTTGGAGTTAGGCCAGGCCAGGGATGAGGCGGTGGCGGCGGCACGATCAAAGTCAGAATTTTTGGCCACTATGAGTCATGAAATTCGAACGCCGATGAATGGGGTCATTGGGATGACAGGCCTGTTACTCGAAACAGAATTGTCTCGTTCTCAAAAATTCTATGCAGAGACTGTCAGAAATTCTGGTGAAGCCCTCATGACCATTATAAACGATATCCTAGATTTTTCGAAAATCGAGGCAGGAAAACTGGAGTTGGAGATTATCGACTTCGACTTGCAAGTCGCCGTAGAAGATACATTGGATTTGTTAACTGAAACCGCTGCAAGCAAAGGGTTGGAACTCTCAGCGTTTATATTCCCTGATGTCCCGACTGCTGTGCAGGGTGATCCTGGTCGATTGCGGCAAGTGCTCCTCAATCTCGTCAGTAATGCCATCAAATTTACTGATGCTGGTGAAGTCGCCATTCAGGTATTGCGTATTGATGAAACCGAAACCGAAACTGAGATTCGTGTTCAGATTTCCGATACGGGTATCGGTCTTTCGCCAGAGGTTCAAGCACGATTGTTTCAAGCCTTTACTCAGGCAGATAGTTCGACGACCAGAAAGTATGGTGGGACGGGACTGGGTCTTGCTATTTGTAAACGATTAGTTGAGCTCATGAATGGAACGATTGGCGTGGAAAGTCAGGTAGGGCAAGGCAGTCTCTTTTGGTTCACGGTTTTCTTACAGAAACAAGTGCAACATGATCATGCAGGGATTGAGCCAAAAGTGAATTTTGAGGGCCTGAGGATTTGCTGCGTTGATGATCATCCTACGAATCGTTATTTGTTGGCTCAGTATGCTCAAGATTGGGGGATGGAGGCGGTCACGGCTTCTACTCCTGCGGAAGCTTTGGCCTTGATTCATGCAGGGGTTTCACGAGGAAAACCGTTTGATTTAGCTATTCTTGATTTTCACATGCCTGGCATGGACGGTGTGACCCTCGCCAAAGCAATTAAAGGAGATCCCTCCTTAGCATTGACCAAATTAATCTTACTATCTTCGTTGGGAAAACCTGAAGATCCTGCTGCCTTGCATGAGGGTGGATTTGAGGCCTATCTGGGTAAACCTGTTCGCAAGGCTTTGTTGGCACAATGTCTTGCTGCAGTCATGAATTCCAACCAACCAGACACAGATGAAAGGAATGGTCGTTCAGCTCAAGTTTCTATGATGACTGAATGTGCGTCACAACAAAGTAGTCGGATTCTCGTGGTTGATGATCAACAGGTGAACCAGCAGCTCGCCATGCTTCGATTACAAAACTGGGGGCATCGAGTTGATGTTGTCAACAATGGGAAAGAGGCGTTGGAGGCGGTTCGCCAGGTTCCGTATGACTTGGTTCTGATGGACTGTCAAATGCCAGAAATGGATGGCTATGAAGCAACGAGAAAGATTCGTGAAGCGGAAAGCCTGAAGCGTAAAGCGAAAAATATCGGGTCTTACGCCTCACCCCTCACCCCTCACATCCCTATTATTGCCATGACAGCAAATGCGATGGCTGGGGATCGAGATAAATGTCTTGATGCAGGTATGGATGGGTATTTAGCCAAACCGATTAAGCCGATGCAACTGGCTGAAGAGTTAGCAAAGTGGCTTCCTAAGCAAGAAGAAGCCCAGGACGAGCAACAGAATGAGAGTGGATCATGTTTAAAGGAACCCGATTCTGATACGACCGCACCTATTGATTACGATGTCATGAAAGAGTTGCGAGCAAATGGTGGCTCCACCTTTGTGATGCGTATGATTGATCAGTTTGTGACTGACGCCACAACTTGTGTCACAAACCTTCAAGGAGCAGTGGAACGGCAAGACCAAGCCATGATCGCAGACATTGCCCATGCGTTAAAAGGTATGTCACGAAACATGGGGGCAGAAGCTTTGGGTGAGCTGTGTCGATTCTTGGAACAAGAAGGGCGTAGCGCTTCTGTCGCACAGCTTTCAGAGAAATTCATATTACTCCAGCAGGAATTTCAACGTGTTTGTCAGGCATTTGAACGAGAACGGGTTCGGTAAGCGAGGTACTAGTGGATATACAAAAATTCATTCTGGGAATCTACGATGGTAGTTTCGTTGCTCTTTCTGTGGTCATTGCCATTGTCGCATCCTATACCGCACTAGATCTGGCTGGTCGAGTATCGATGACAGACGGTCGTGCTCGATTGTGGTGGCTCATGGGCGGAGCACTCGCCATGGGTACTGGGATTTGGTCTATGCATTTTGTCGGGATGCTCGCATACACACTGCCAATTCCGGTTTTCTATCATATTCCAACAGTTGTTCTCTCACACATCGCAGCTGTCATGGCATCAGGAGTCGCGTTGTTCGTGGTTAGTCATAAAGAAATGAAAGTAAAGGAATGGCTTCTCGGAAGTCTGTTGATGGGAATTGGTATCGGAGCGATGCATTATATTGGGATGTTCGCGATGAGAATGAACGCCGCTCTCCATCATGACATGATATATGTCATTTTGTCAGTCGCAATTGCGGTGAGCGTTGCATTGATCGCGCTACGTTTGGCCTTTAAATTTCGCGATCAACAAAAGAAATACTTGGGATGGGGAAGAATCGGTAGTGCAATTCTTATGGGATTTTCTGTCACGGGTCTTCATTATACAGCAATGGCGGGCGCGAGGTTTAGCAAGATAGCTAACCATGTTGTTGACACCGCTTACGCTATAGATATTTCAATGATCGGGGGATCTGCGATTGCGATTGGGACGTTTGTGGTTTTAGGCATGACGTTACTCACCGCATTGATTGATCGAATCTATGGGGATCAAGCCGAGCAGTTAATGCGTAAAAATGAAGAATTAGCTCTGACACGAGACCAGGCCGTAGAAGCTTCGAGCAAGTTTCGGCTCGTCGTAGAAGCGGCCCCCAGCGGCATGGTCATGATAGATCAAGATGGCACTATCGTGCTGGCCAATGCCTTGATCGCAGAACAATTCGGCTACCAGGAGAAAGAGCTCTTAGGCTGTTCCATTGAAAATCTTGTCCCCGAGCGCTTTCGCCCCCAGCATCCCGGGTATCGCACCAGTTACTTTGCGAATCCTGAACCCCGCAGCATGGGCAGTGGCCGTGAACTGTTTGGCTTACGCCAAGATGGCACCGAGTTCCCGGTTGAATTGGGCCTCAATCCCCTGACCACTGACGAGGGCACGTTCGTCCTGGCCTCCGTCGTTGACATTACCGCGCGCAAGAAAGCCGAACAACAAGTCGCAAACAGTGCGAAAGCCTTGGAACAACAAAATCAGGAACTAGAAAAAGCGCGAGACGAAGCCTTAGCGGCTGCGAAAGTGAAGAGTGAATTTTTAGCGATGATGAGTCATGAGATCAGAACCCCGATGAATGGCGTGATTGGGATGACAGGGCTCTTGATGGAAACAACGTTGACTGGTGAACAACAACAGTATGCCGAAACTGTGCGCAGTTCAGGCGAGGCATTGCTCACGATCATTAATGATATTTTAGATTTCTCAAAAATTGAGGCTGGTAAGTTGGATTTTGAAATCATTGATTTTGATTTGCGCACAGCCTTGGAGGAAACTCTGGAACTGCTGGGAGAGCGAGCGGGAGATAAACGCCTTGAGCTTGTGGGGCTTGTATCGGCTCATGTTCCCACATCGCTGCGGGGCGATCCCGGTCGTCTTCGTCAAGTGCTTATGAATCTTGTCGGTAATGCGATTAAATTTACTGAACAGGGTGAAGTGACGGTACAAATTCAATGTCTGGAAGAAACCCATGAATTGGCGCACATTCGGGTGGAGATTTGTGATACCGGGATTGGAATGTCGCCCGAAGCACAAGTCAAACTCTTTTCGCCTTTTACTCAAGCTGACGGGTCTACCACCAGGAAATTTGGAGGAACTGGGTTAGGGCTGGCCATTTGTAAACAACTGATTGAACGCATGGGTGGCGAGATCGGAGTGGAGAGTACTCCCGGAAACGGTAGCACGTTCTGGTTTACGATTCGACTGACGAAACAATCAAACAAGTCTTTATCTGTATCTGTTGCTCCGAGAAACCTTCAGGGTCTTCGGGTTTGCTATGTCGATGATCATCTCACGAACCGTCGTCTGGTCGAACAGTATTTTATCGATTGGAAGGTAGAAGGAACGACTGTAGAGAGAGCTTCGGAAGGGTTGTCGATCTTGCAACGAGCTACACAAGATGGACGGCCGTATGACATCGCGATCTTAGACATGCTCATGCCAGAGATGGATGGATTGGAGCTGGCTCGAACGATAAAAGCAGATCCTATTCTTCATGGAATTCGTCTAGTCCTTTTGACTTCTTTAGGGCGACGAGGCGATGCGACGGCGGCTCATCAAGCAGGGTTTGCCGCCTATCTGACCAAGCCAATTCGCAAAACGCAATTAGAATCCTGTCTGTTGAGGGTCATGGGGCGACCTCAGGCTGATGCAGATCATGTGGAGCCTGCCTTAATTACGAGCTATTCGCTCGAAGATGCTGCACGAAAACGCAGTTCGCGAATTCTTATCGCAGATGACCATCGGGTGAATCAACAATTAGCGGTCCTCATAATCGAACGGTTAGGACATCGGGCGGATGTGGCTTCGAATGGTCAGGAGGCCTTGGAAGCCGTCTATCGACAACCATATGATCTTGTACTCATGGATTGTCAAATGCCTGAGATGGATGGCTATGAAGCGACTAAGAAGATTCGTGAAGCGGAAAGCGTGAAGCGAGAAGAGAAGGAAAGCTCACCTCACGCCTTACCGCACACGCTCCACCTTACCATTATTGCGATGACGGCCAATGCGATGCAAGGGGATCGAGAGAAATGTCTCGAAGCCGGGATGGATGATTATTTAAGCAAACCTATTAAGCCTGAATTGTTAGCAGAGATGTTAAACCGTTGGTTACTGAACGATCGAGAGACAGACAACCAAGTATGTGAAACAAAAGAAGGGGGGTATGATATGGATAACCATTTACACGAAGCCAATGACGAGCCACAAACAAAGAAGGATCAACAACAAAATGTTCCCGATGAAAGTCCTGCGATGGATGACGCATTAGCAAGCTTGCCGGTGGTTGATGCCGCTGTCATTTCCGAGATTCTTGAGATTGGAGGACGTGAATTTGTTGGAAAGATGGTTGATCAATTTGTGTTAGATGCGACAGTTTGTGTGGAACAGGTCGTAGAGGCAGTGGAGAGTCAGGATCCTAAAAAACTTTCGGAAGCAGGCCATGGGCTTAAAGGTATATGTGCAAATCTTGGGGTGAAACGACTACAAGGCCTTGCTTTTCAAGCGGAACAATTAGGGCGACAAAATATGATGGATGGGTCCGAGGACCTATCGGTCCACGTCAAAACAGAATTGGCCATTGTATGTGAACATTTGCAAGCACACCATTGACACAATACATTCCGAACCCACATGTCTAAGGAGTTTTTAACACTCGTTGAGTGTGAGTATTCGCGCTTCTTGAGCCGTCTATTGTTCTTCATCTCACCGTTCTTCTTTTTTAAGGTATTTCTTCATCGTATGCATCTATGACTATTTTTAAAATGGCCTGGTATTGAAGAAAAACCTTATTGAGGCACTAACACATATCATTTGCTTGTAACTTAAGATTGACTGGTCTGTATCCGAGAGCATAGATACGACTATGAGTTAGAGGGGATATCTGCGTCTGTATTTTGAGAAACTTATAGAGGGCGTGGGCCTGGATTGGCATCAACTCATCATTAAATTCCGAAATATACAGCCGAAGGATTGGTGAACAAATCTCATGACTTTATTCACGTCTGTGCGAGTCATTGTTTTTGTGATATTCCTGGTCAGTTTTGGATGTACACCCTCTCGTGATCAGGTAGCAGTGGATCCGCAAGAGACCCAAGAAATCTCGAAGACTGCTGATCCTGCGAGAGCTTCATTCTCAAAGAAGTCAGAGCTTGAATTAAGACAAGGCATTGAGCAAGCTCCTGTTCTTCGACCAATAGACAAAGGTTCAGAGATCTCATCTGTCATGCTGACAAAGGGTAAAGAAGTCTACGATGACCATTGCGCTCGTTGTCATGGTGATGCTGGAGATGGACAAGGCGAGCTGGCCAGTTCGTTGAATCCACCACCACTGGATTTTACCGATGGTGTGTTCAAATTTCGCAGTACGCCCACTGGGCAACTGCCAACTGATGATGATTTGTTTCGAACGATTTCTGTTGGTGTGGCCGGCACATCAATGTCTGATTATGGAGATTTGCGTGAAGCAGACAGACGTGCTGTTGTGGAATATATAAAAAGTTTTTCTCCTCGCTTTCGCGAAGAACCCATCGGTCAACCTGTACCTCCGCCTCCTTCGCGATCGATAACTTCAGATGCCGTGCAGCGCGGACAGGGACTCTATCAACAACTGTTTTGTCCAGCATGCCATGGGGATGGTGCTCGTGGTGATGGACCACTCGCACAGTCGCTTACCGATTCAAATGGAAAATCCATTCAGCCGGCAGATCTCACGAAGACACGATTAAAGAGTGGACGAGGTTCGACCGCTATTTATCGCTCAATAATGACAGGGTTAGATGGCA
>JBMYWX010000177.1:0-6893 GCA_049607825.1 Nitrospirales bacterium | reverse complement strand
GCTTTTTCTACGGGTGTTCCAATGAGATTTGTGACTTTGGCGGCGAAGCTGGGATGTTCGAGTAGCGTGAACGCCTGTTCTAGGGCCTCTTGGTCTTCTAACCGAAGCGTCATGGGATCCTTTCTCGACAGACTAAACTAGTGAATAGTGAAGTGATTGAAACACCTCAGTATCATTATTATATACCATTAGCGAAAGATTTGTAGCCTTGGTTTTTATAGGGAGTGGATTGAAAGCCTCACGGCTTAGGCCCCTGGACTATTCTTGTAATGTAACTCGAAATTGACCTTCGTGAACGCTAATATGCTCAACGCCTTTAGCGAATTGATCCCAAAACCCTCCGTCAGCACCAAATTTCTCAACTAAGTTCACATTTTTGATATCGCCCCACCATGATTGGGGCAGTGGTACACCACCAAGGCTCATGCCTCGAATGGCCACAACGGGTGTATTTTTCTCGTACTTGAGGACAAGTCCTAAGTTTAATTTCAAGGTTTTTCCACCAAGTATAGGAAAGTCTTGGTCTATGGGAACCAGTAATTTCACGCTAATCAAATCATCCGCTAAGTCCACTGCTACATATTGAGCTGTTTCTGGGTTTTTGGCAATCAGCGCATTGAGTTCTTTCTCTGATAACTGAATCTCTCGTTGTGACTCGTCCTCAGTATAGGGTTCGGGGCGCAACGGTTCAGATGCAGATTCTAATGAGCGCGTCTTGTCAGAATCATTGACTTGCTTGGGCTTATCGCTGAGCTGAGCCATCTTTGCTTCGAGAACGTGTTGTTCGGACGATGAGAGTTGGGTTGGCGTAAATGGTGCTGCATAAATATTCTTATTCATCCACCATGCGGTCAACCCTATGGTGAGAATGACCACAAGGACCACGATTCCAAGCACCTTGAATCCACCAAGCTGAAAACTCGGCGGGCTTGGTTCTGCGTTTGATGGGCTCATGGCTTTCCTCTGTATTTAGAGATCAGTAGCTTGGGTCGTAACCTTGTTATCGAGGGAGTCTGTCGTACAAAGCGAGGGGGTACAGTCTGCGAATACTCATTGAGTGATTTGAGACTGTCTCAGTATAGCGTATTAATTCCTGTATTGCATGTCCTTCTTAGCTGCGCAGAAAAGGGCTTGGATCTTTGGTGCGCAGTATCTTTGACTCACGTAATCAGTAGCGAAAACTATAGGATGAGGCAACACCGTCTGTCGTTGGATATCATAAAATGGTAAGCTGTATCCTCATTATTCACTTCGGGGAGTCTTACTTGGTAGCTGTTAGGCAAGAGAAAAGGCTTTATTCTATTTCTTAGAGGTTTCTGATGGCGCTGTTTCGCAATTCAAAGCGATTGCTCATTCTACTCGTGTGTATATTTCTCCTGTATGCTTTTGTCGGCTTCGTCGTGATTCCTTGGGTTGCCAAATCTAAAATTCCTACACTGTTATCAGAACAACTTGGGCGACCAGCGTCAGTTGGGGATATTGCCTTCAATCCCTTTACGTTTTCATTGACCGTTCAAGATTTAGCCGTGCAAGAAGACGATCAGGTTCCATTATTTGGATTTCAGCAATTCTTCGTAAATTTCCAAGCTTTGTCTCTTTTTCAAAAAGCCTATGCGTTTGAAGAAATTAAGCTCGTTTTGCCATATGGACTGGTGAAAGTCCGAGCAGACGGAAGTCTCAATGTCGCAGACTTGGGCCCAACGAATGCTCCTGCAGAGGAGTCAGTCGCAGAGGAGCCCACCCAGGAATCTTCTGAAGATGCTAGGTTGCCAGCTATCGACATTCATCATATCGGGATTGAGCAGGGTATGGTTGAGTTTCATGATGAATCAAGAAACACTCCCTTTTCTGCAGACATTGTTCCAATTAATATTACTCTCAATAACTTTACGACTCGAGGAGATGCAGAGAACCCTTATGCGGTGACAGCTGAGTTTGGTGATGGGGAGACATTGGAATGGGAAGGGACGTTGGTGTTAGAGCCTTTTAGCTCTTCAGGAAAAGTGTCGTTGACTGGCCTCAGCCTTCAGACTCCATGGCAATATCTTCAAGATCAATTACGTTTTGAGATTCAAAAAGGGCTTCTGAGTGTGAGCACTGAATATCAGCTGACTACACGAGATGAGGCTCTTGAGACCATCTTGACGGAAGGTGAAGTCCATGTGAGTGACCTGAGTATGGCGGCAAAAGGGAATACGAACACTGTTATGGCTATCCCTTCGTTGGATGTGGAGGGGGTGACCGTTGATCTTTCTCAACAACAGGTCACGATTCCGTTTGTGCGGTCGAGGGATGCCAATTTTGCCACATGGCTCACCCAAAAAGGGACGGTGAATTATCAAGAACTCTTTGCGCCTGTCGATGCCAGAGCGTCTAGCGACACTTCAGAGGTGGCAGCTGAGTCTACAGCAGATGCTAAGCCCTGGATAGTTGAGGTTCATGATTTCATCTTAGAAAATTATACAGTGGATTTCGAAGATCGAACGTTAGAGACTCCCGCTCAGATCAATCTTCGGGGGGTAGATTTACAAGTCAAAAAGCTGAAGACAACATTTGAAGATCCTTTTGATGTGACGTTAGTGATGAAATTGAATGACACGGGAAATCTCGAGATGAACGGTTCTATTGGTGTAGAGCCAATGATTGTTGATTTGGAACTCAAGCTTGCAGAGTTGGCTCTTGCACCATTCTTTCCGTACGTCTCACCACATGTGCAATTCGACCTTGTTGATGGAGCCTTGGATCTTGAAGGGAAGATGACATATCACGCATCACCAACTACGACGCCCCTTCTCCATTATGACGGTCATATTGCTCTCAATCAGCTAGTAGCGAGTGATCCTGAGCTCATGGAGGAATTCCTGAAAGTTCAATCGCTGGCTGTGAATGATGTCGCTTTGGACGTCGAGCCGACAACCGTATCGATTGGAGAAATCAAGCTTGCCGAACCATTCATAAAGGCAACCGTTACCACAGATGGGACAATGAATCTGTCTCGTGTGTTTTCACCACCTGGAACTGAGCAAATTTCAGAAGAAGAGCCGTCTCAAGCAGAGCTGTCTGAGCCGGCCAAGGATCCTATTCCGGTGAAGATTGACCATGTCAATCTCGTGAATGCCCGTGCGCAGTTTGCGGACCTTTCGTTAGAGCCACATGTGCTGACGGGTATTCAGGACCTTACCGGAACGATTGCGGGCTTGTCTTCAGCGCAAGTTGCGAAGGCGGATGTCGACCTTACGGGTAAGGTTGACCAGTATGCCCCATTTGAAGTGAAGGGAAAAATAAATCCGCTGAGTCGAGATGCCTATTCAGATGTCACGTTACTCTTCAAGAATGTCGATCTAACAGCAGTTTCACCATATTCAGGAAAATACGCGGGTCATCCGATTACGAAAGGCAAGCTCTCCCTTGATCTACAATACAAGATTGCTGAGCACATTCTGGAGGGAGAAAATAAGATTCTTGTGGATCAACTCACGATGGGAAGTGAGACGGGTAGTCCTGATGCGACATCATTACCTGTTCCATTGGCGCTAGCGCTTCTTAAGGATCGTCATGGCAAGATTGATATCGATTTGCCGGTGCGAGGGAATCTTGATGAACCGGACTTTAGCTACGGTGGGCTTGTGCTTCAGGCATTGGTGAATATTCTGACCAAGGCTGTTACCTCTCCCTTCAATCTCATTGGTGGGTTGATGGGGAGCGGAGGTGATGATCTGAAATTTGTCGAATTCGCTGTTGCTTCTCAGGAAATCAATGAGAAAGAGCAAGAAAAGTTAGACGCTCTTGCTCAAGCGCTTGAAGAACGTCCCGCGCTTAGACTCGAAGTCACTGGGACGGCAGATCCAGATGTTGACCGGCAAGCGCTGGCTGAAGCCAAGCTCATGACACAGCTGCAGATGCGGCGAGGACAGAGTGGCAGCTCTCAAGAGTCCTCGTCTCCGCAATCAGTAGATGTATTGCTTGATCCTGAGGAGCAGCGCCGTTTGATTCGTGATTTGTATGTACAAAAGTTTGGAGAGGCCGCAGCCGTGAAACTCGAAACTCCATCATCAGCTCCAATTGAAACTGTATCGGAACCCAAATCACCTTCTACGATAATGGATGCAGATAATCAACCGAATACTGATCCTGAGATGGCTCAAGGCGAACCCTGGGAAAAGATGAAACGTCAATTGCTTGATGAAATGACTATTCCTGATAGCGAGGTACGCCTATTGGCTCAACATCGTGCACAAGTAATTCGCGATCATCTGATTCAACAGGGAAAGGTTCCTGAAGAACGGGTCTTTTTAATCGAAGTACAAATAAATGCCATAGCAGATGAGGGCCATGTGCGCAGCCCGCTCGCATTAACGGCTGGCTAGAGAGTGTAGAAGAATGAAAAAGCGCATGGCAGATGGGTCGTCTTATTCTTTGCACTGATAACGGCGTTTCTAGAGCGTTTCAGTGACGTTTCTCCTGTATGTCCTTTCTAGTACCTTCCTTTGACCTTCTGGTCACTATCTGGATGAGTGCAGCTATTGTCATGGCTGGGCTTTGGCTCTTTCAATATTTTCATGGTAATGCCGTTGTGGCTGACTTAGGATTTTGCCTACTCTTCATCGTGACTAGCATCATCTATGCGATTGTGCTTCAAGGGGACACGGTTAGGAAAGTCATGCTTGGTGGGATGGGGGCCGTGTATGCCTCACGGTTGGGATGGCATCTATTTGTACACCGGATCTGTGGAAAGACTGAAGATGCTCGATATCAGGCACTTCGAAAAAAGATGGGGGAGTGGGCGCAGGTAGGGTTCGTTCTTTATTTTCAAGGTCAGGCCCTCGCGCTGGTTCTCTTCTCTCTACCCATCTTGGTTCTAATGGTGAATCCTTCTCCACCGTTCGGGGGTTGGGAGTCTATAGGGATCATGATCTGGTTGGTTGCGGTCATTGGAGAAGGGGTGGCTGATTATCAACTCAACACATTTCGTGAAAACACTCGGAACAAGGGAAAAACCTGTCGACAGGGACTCTGGGGATATTCACGGCATCCCAATTATTTTTTTGAAGGCCTTATTTGGTGTTCGTATGTGGTCATGGCCATCGGTGTGCCTCATGGATGGTTGACCCTGATTGGCCCTGTCGTGATGATCGGTGCTCTTCTCAAGGTGAGTGGCATTCCCTTCACTGAAACTCAGGCTCTCGCCACACGAGGAGAAGATTACCGAGAGTATCAACGGACCACGAACGCATTTATTCCGTGGTTTCCCAAGAAAGGCTTGTGAATGAAGAATGAGTGACGTGAATCAATGGGTTGCCATTTGTGGCGTGTAGTCTTTCATTTGAGAAATACGGCTAATTAAAAGAAGTCCTGGGATCGCAATGAGCGTACACAGAATATAGAACATTTCCCATCCCATCCATTCCGCCAACACTCCTGTCGTGGATCCTGCAATCACTCTGGGCACACCCATCAGACTGGTGAGTAAGGCATATTGTGTAGCTGTAAATCGTTTATTCGTCATACTCGCCATGAATGCCACATACGCGGTTTGCCCAAGCCCACTGGTGATGGTTTCAAAGGCAATGACGGCTGTTAAGACAATTATTTGATTGCCAGCCATAGCCAGAATGACAAATCCTGCCGTTGAGATCATTTGCAGAATGCCAAAAATCCAGAGTGAACGAATAATGCCGAGTCGATAGACGACGAGTCCGCCTAATAACCCGCCACCGATTAGGGCGACCATGCCAAATAATTTGACGACCATGGCGTATTGAGTCTTGGAGATGCCTAAGTCAACCATCAAGGGCGAGATCATTTCCGATCCCATGCTGTCGCCAATTTTGTAGAGCAAGATAAATGCTAAAATAAGAAGGGCTTGGGGGCGTGCAAAAAATTCAATAAAAGGTCCTACAATGGCCTCTTGAAGGGTAGAAGGAATGGGGACATCATTTTCTGGTTCTTTGGCCATGCAGGTCGCAAGTATGCCAATGAGCATGCAGCTACCCATGATGAGGTACACATCCTGCCATGAGAAGAGATCCTGATCTGCGAGGAAGAGTGCAAGTGCCCCAGCGACGAGCATGCCGAGACGGTATCCATAAATAAAGACTGATGATCCGATACCCAGTTCTTCGTCCTGTAAGGCTTCGCGCCGATAGGCATCGAGTACGATGTCTTGACTCGCACTAAAAAACGTAATGAGCAGGCAGAGTGCCACGAGGCTGTGGAAATGGGTGAGGGGGTTAGCTAACGCGATCGCACAGATAGACAGTCCGAGCGTAATTTGGCTGATCAACATCCAACTTCGTCGACGTCCAAAGTTGCTTGGGACGAATCGGTCCATGAATGGGGCCCAAAGAAATTTGAGCGTATAGGGGAGACCCACGAGACTGAAGAAGCCAATAGTGCTGAGATCAAGCCCTTCTTCACGTAACCAAAACTTTAAGGTGGAACCTGTGAGTAGGAGAGGCAACCCAGAAGAAAACCCTGTCAACAACATGATGAGCATTTTCGGCCCAAGCAATAATCTGACAAAGTCCATGACCCAGGAGGCTGTTCGGCGTTCGGTGTTCATACGTATGAGGTTACCACAGGCCAAAAGTAGAGTCTGCTCTTCTGGATTTTTCAAAGCATGATGGATGATATTGTGAGTCAGTGAATTCTTTGAAGATCGTGGTGCGTTAGAGTTAATACCTTTGTGTTACCTGTGGCTGACTCGGGAAAAGATCAGTCAAAATTTTGACTGGTCGTCAATATTGACAACAGTGCCGAAGCGATCTGTCAGATTTTTGTAATTGTCCCTTCAGAAAGGGGGGGGCTTTCTACTGTCCATAGAGTGAAACCTTATATAAAACAACACGTTCTTTTCTGCCAATAATGGACTCATGGCATCCTGCATAAGATGT
>JBMYWX010000176.1:0-6931 GCA_049607825.1 Nitrospirales bacterium | reverse complement strand
AATACCGTCTATTTTCAACTGGTGTCTGAAATGAAGTCGCGGGGTCTAACGCTTTCGTTGCCTGAAGAGGAAATTCGGAAAGTATGCCTAGCCGCGGGCTTAATGGCGCGAGTGGCCTGGGTTGATAAGGCTTTTTGTGTGCAGGAACAAAGTTCTGTGAGCCATGCCTTAGCCGAAGGCTGGAACTTACCGGAAGATGAAGCCCAGTTGATTATGGAGATTGGTCATCAACGAATTATGAAGGGGTTAGATTTTGTCCAGTTGTCGAGAGGGTTTTGTGCCTATACCACGGTGCCCGAACGTCGAGCCTTTCTCAAAGGACTCTTTGCTATTGCCAATGCCGCAGGAAAAACTTCAAGTGAGGAGATCGAAGAAATTCGCGCGATTACCAAGGGGCTCGAGTTGACACATCAAGACTTTATCGATGCCAAGCTTACCATTTCCCGAGAAGATCGGAGTGGGTTATAAGTAGTTACTTTGCATTAAATATTGGGGTGTGAGGTACAACTCCTAACTTATCTGAATTCTTCGTTTTTAACCTATCAAGTACTACTGGGCCACTACATTACTCCACACGTTGACTGTGTTTTGCAATGGTCCAGCCATCAATGGCTCTGCGAGAAACTGCACCGCTCTTTCCTTTTTTTGGATAATGCCACACCCAAATTTCTCACTCAACATTCAAGAGGAGGTGAAGCAGAAAATTTGTTCCAGTGTTGGAAGCCCTGGAGTGACAATTGAGAATGGTAGAGTTGAGTGATATTGAATGGGCTGTCTGCATCACAGAACAGCGCTGAAGGTTGTATGGTGGAGTCTTAAAAGAGACAAATCCGTATAAAGCTTAGGTTAGGATTAATAACTTTCCATTGGCGGGCAGGTGCAGACCAAATTTCGATCGCCATAGACGTTATCAATTCTAGAAACAGCAGGCCAAAACTTTCTTGTGCGAAGCCATGGAAGAGGGAATGCGGCCTGTTCACGTGAGTAGGGATGGTCCCACGAAGAGGATGTGATTTGTTCTATGGTATGGGGGGCATGTTTCAATGGATTATTGTCGCGAGGAAGACGACCGTCTTCGATCTCGGCAATTTCTTGTCTAATCGTAATTAAGGCTTCGCAGTAGCGATCTAATTCAGCTTTTGATTCACTTTCTGTCGGTTCGACCATCATCGTTCCGGGGACAGGCCAAGAAATGGTTGGGGCATGAAAGCCAAAGTCCATAAGGCGTTTGGCGATATCTTCCACTTCCACATCGGTACTTTTTTTAAACGGCCTCAAATCCAAAATAAATTCATGAGCTGACAATCCGTTCTTGCCGGTATAGAGCACATCGTAATGTTTCTCTAAACGCTTGGCCATATAGTTGGCATTGAGTATGGCCACTTGTGTCGCTTTTGTCAGTCCGTCTTCTCCCATTAAGGCAATGAATGCCCATGAAATAGGAAGAATGCTGGGGCTGCCATAGGGTGCTGCTGCAACCGGTCCAATGGCCTGATCTCCACTTGGATTGTGAACGGGATGTCCCGGAAGAAAGGGAGAAAGATGAGCTGCTACGCCAATCGGGCCCATCCCAGGACCGCCTCCACCATGTGGAATGCAAAAGGTCTTGTGTAAATTGAGGTGACAGACATCAGCCCCAATGTCTCCTGGTCGGCAGAGTCCTACCATGGCATTCATGTTGGCTCCGTCCATGTACACCTGTCCGCCATGGTCATGCACAATTTGACAAACTTCGCAAATGGTTTCTTCAAATACCCCATGGGTTGATGGATAGGTGACCATTAACGCAGCCAAGGTTTCTTTGTGTTGTTCAGATTTTGCTTTCAAGTCGTCAATGTCAATGTTTCCTTGTTGATCACAAACGACTGGGACGACTTTCATTCCAGCAATGACGGCACTGGCTGGATTCGTGCCATGTGCGGAAACTGGAATGAGACAAATATTCCGTTGCGTATTTCCACGGCGTTCATGATAAGCCCGAATGACCATGAGCCCAGCATATTCACCTTGTGAGCCAGCATTAGGTTGGAGCGAGACAGACGCAAATCCAGAAATTTCCGCTAACCATTCCTCAAGTTGTTGAAACACTTTTTGGTAGCCACTTGTTTGTTCTTGTGGAGCAAACGGATGGAGTCTTCCAAACTCAGGCCATGTGACAGGAATCATTTCCACGGTGGCATTCAGTTTCATCGTACATGACCCTAATGGAATCATGGAATGAACGAGCGAGAGGTCACGATTCTGAAGGTAATACATGTAGCGAAGTAACTCGTGTTCAGAATGGTACTGATTAAATACCTCGTGTGTAAGAAACGGTGTTGTTCGGGCATGAGTGCTTGGGATGGTGGAATCGAGATTTTGAGAAAGATTGTCCAACGAAAATGGTAGGTGTTCATCCTTTGCAAACACTTTCAAAATGCGTCCAATTTCAGCAGCGGTCGTTGGCTCGTCTAAAGAAATACCAAATGCCCCATCATCAAATACACGAAGATTGACTTCATGTGTTCGGCAATTAGTTACAATTTCCTCTGGAGACAATTTCTGAGATCTGACATGCAGTGTGTCAAAATAAATCTCATTTTCTACCTCACAACCAAGTTTTTTAAGTCCTTCGGCTACTCGCAGTGTAAGGGCACGAATTCGATGAGCGATCTGTCTGAGGCCAGCTGGCCCATGATAGACCGCGTACATACTCGCAACGTTGGCAAGAAGTGCTTGTGCTGTGCAGATGTTACTGGTCGCACGATCGCGTCGAATGTGTTGCTCACGAGTTTGTAACGCGAGTCGATAGGCCATTTCCCCATGGACATCCCGAGACACCCCGACCATTCGACCAGGCATTTGCCGTTTGTAGGATTCTTTGGTCGAGAGGAAGGCGGCATGCGGTCCACCGAATCCGAGAGGGACTCCGAATCGCTGACTTGAACCGACGACGATGTCGGCCCCGAATTCACCTGGTGATCGCAGAAGCGTAAGTGCAAGCAAGTCAGTTGCAACAACGACCAGAGTGCCTGCTTCATGAGCTTGTTGAGTGAGTTGTGTGTAATCTCGAACAAATCCCTTTGTCGTTGGATAGTGCAACAGCAATCCAAAGTACTTTTTTTCTTGCCAACGAATATGTTCCGGATTGCCAATGTCTATGCCAATGCCTAGCGGCTTGGCTCGTGTCTCAATGACAGCAATAGTTTGAGGGTGACAGTCTTCGGAGACGAAAAAAGCTGTTTGGTTTGCATCGCCAATTGCGCGACACATCGTCATGGCTTCTGCGGCTGCTGTGGCCTCATCCAATAGTGAAGCATTGGCTAATGGTAATCCAGTGAGGTCCGTGACCATGGTTTGAAAGTTCAGGAGTGCTTCTAATCTGCCTTGGGAAATTTCAGCTTGATAGGGGGTGTATTGTGTATACCATGCTGGATTTTCAAGAATGTTTCGAAGAATGACTGGAGGAGTTGTGCAATCGTAATACCCCATGCCGATAAACGAGCGCGAGACCTGGTTTTGGTTTGCGACTTGACGCAATTCTTCGAGGACATCCTGTTCGCTGCGGTGTGCCTGGAGCACGAGTGGCTGTTTTAGTCGAATGTTTTCTGGAATAGTACTCTTAACCAAGGCGTCAAGAGATGAAAGGCCTAAGGTGCCAAGCATTTCTTGAATGTCAGAATCGGTTGGACCTAAATGCCGACGTGGAAAGGTATCGAGCAATGCCAATTCGTGATCTTGTTGATTCTTAGACATGACGACCAATATCCGGAATTGAGAAAAGAAAAGACCTTCCCAGGTTTACAACCCAAGGGCTCCTTAAAAGCTGGGATTCACAACATGTTTCGAACTGTAAACGGGGTGTGGTTATGTAAAAAAGAAGATGATCACTGAAAATTTGATCTGCGTCAGTAATTTCGGCACGGCAGAAGAAAACGGACTCACTACCCACTAGGTTTCCTGTATTTGGTGCCTTGGCTTCTAAGTCCACAGATTATCATGATCGCAGTCCTTCTGCAAAGGATGTGTTTGTGGCTGAAGCGAAGAATCGGGCCGCTTGCACACATCCAATATGGCCGAACCCTAGTTTGTTTGGCACCGTTGAGCCAAAGAAAGGTTGCCAATCACCGTATAATTACGGTAGAGGAGAGATTCTTCGTTCGAGAATCGATCTGAATTTTTAATTTTTTGAGGAGCTTTTATGATTGTGCTTTCAAATATTCAAAAACTCTATGACGGCACGTCTGCTACCCAAGAGGCGATTCAAGAACATGTTGATGTATGGATTAATGATGAGAAGATTGAAGCCGTACAGCCGCACAATCCCAAGCATCTTAAGGGGGCGTCTGTCACGCGTGTCGATTGTTCCTCCTATACCGTCACCCCTGGGCTCATTGATTGTCATGGACATGTGACTATATTTGGTGTCGGTCGAGATGACATCGAACGAATGAATGGCCCAGAAGGACTGATCTATTCAGAACGAATTCTCTATACAACTCTCGTAAATGGTGGTGTCACCACTATGCGTGATGTGGGTGGGGCAACCCATGTCCTCAAGCGTCTTGTCGATCAAGGTGTGATCATTGGTCCACGACTGAAGATTGCGATCTGCATGTTATCGACAACCGGTGGGCATGCTGACTTTCTGGGACCTGATCGGTGCTGCGGGCAACAGGTTTCTGCCTTGTGGCCGCCAGGTCCAGGTCGACCGTCAAGTATCGTGGATGGCCCATGGTCCTGTCGAAAGCGGGTGAGGGAAATTGCAGCCTGCGGGGGGGATCTTATTAAAATTTGTGCAAGCCCAGGTGTCGTTTCTCCATCGGATAAACTTGAGCATCGAGACTTTACGGCAGCAGAGATTGATGCGATTTGTGAAGAAGCCGCTAGTCGAGGTATGTATGTGGCGGCTCATGCCCATAGCCAAAATGGGATTGCCTTGGCTATCGAACATGGCGTGAAAGATATTCAGCATATCTCATTTATGAATGAAGAACTTGCGGAAAAAGCCTATGTGAAAGGCTGTACCGTGACGCCGACTTCATGGGTAGGTCAGGCCTTGTCTGTAGCAGACGACCTCAGTCCATTTGTGAAAGGCAAGGTTCAACAAGTCGCTGAAGCTCACTCTCAGGCCGTTCAAATCGCCTTTAAGAGTGGATTGAAAATGCTTGGAGGAACTGATCCGATTCTTCCTGGGATGCATGGTCGAAATTATATGGAGTTAGTCTCTTTAATGAATGATGGAGTGCCAGCTCTGTCGGCTTGGCATGGTATGACAGGATTGGCCGGTGAACTTGTTGCGGAGAATGAAGTTGGGCAAATCACCGTTGGCTCGAGAGCCGATTTACTTGTGTCGAAGGCAGATGTTGTGGAGCAACCTCTTGAGTTTGAAGAAGGTGCGTTGGTCGAAGTGATTAAAGAGGGGGTAGCCTATCGTGGAGGACTTGTAAATTTTCCTCAAAAGACTTTTGAAAGGTGTGTAGCCGAGGCGTTACAAGAGAAAGTCGTCAGTGAATCCAGGTAAGATTGACTAGGCTTCCCCTTGAATGGTTGGAGAGCCATCCATTCCCGTTTCTTCGGCCTCTTCCATGTCGACGACAAGATCACCTTTTGGTGAGAAAAATCCTTGTCCATCAATTTGAACGATGCCATCACAGTTTTCTTGAAAGAATTCAAGAATCCATCCATTAAAATCATAACCTTCATCTGAGATGTCATCTTTCACTATTTGCGTGGTCGCAATGAACTTTGCCTTTGTGACAAAACCTCGAGCGATCTGAGCCTCTTCATGGTCGTGTGGTGACAGACGATTTAAGAAGGTAATTGTCTCAGTTTCAAAGACGTCTTTATATGTTCCCTTATCTCGAACGCAGAATAACTGAATCGGTTTTCGTTCTCGGTCGTATCCAATGGAAATATGAGTCCAGTCCCAATCATCAAGGGCCGCGGGGTCCATGGTGGCAATGAGGGGGATTTGGTTCTTTGACTTAAGAAAGTCTAAGAGTAGTTTGAGGGGTGGTGTATCTTCTCGTTGACAGAAAACGCGTGTATAGGCCACATCTAGTTGAGTAATTTCTTCTTCGCTTTGTGGGGCTGAAATAACTGGGAGTTCTTTGGCCATAAGACTATTATTCTTTACAATTAGATGATAATAAATTATAACTGCTGTACGAACGTTACTTTACCTGGCTCACTCGTTTTCCTGCAAGGTAAAGACCGAACCAATAATGAGCTCTCTGTCAATTGAATTATTTTATGTTCGGCAAGCATCACATTTATTCATATCCTCTGTATTGACAGGGTATTACGCATCCGGTACACTTTCGCCCCGTTGCCTATCAATAGGGCATGGGCGTGTTTCTTAGGGCACGAACATGTGGCTCTCGCCTCTTTCGTAAAGGCAAGGGGCTATCCTGCCTTTGGTAATTTCTTTAAAGATACAAGCTGGCGGTTAACCGTAATTTAACATCTACTTCTGAGGAGGAGGTCTGTAATGGGAAAAGCGATGACTAAGTCTCAGATTGCCGATCATTTAGCGAAAAAGGCAGACATTACCAAGAAGACAGCAACGCAAATTCTTGATGATTTGGCAGAATTGTCATACAAGGAAGCCAAAAATGCCTTCACGTTACCAGGTTTAGGAAAGTTGGTGCTTGCGCATCGTAAAGCCAGAATTGGTCGAAACCCTCAAACTGGGGCTGCGATTAAAATTCCGGCAAAGAAAGTCTTAAAATTCCGAGTAGCTAAAGCAGCAAAAGATAGAATTTTAGGAGTGAAGAAGTAGGGGCGATATTCTCTCACATTACTTGAGACTCTTTCCTACGTTTTAAAAGCTTCAAAGAGGGACCGCATTGGTGGCAGTGCGGTCCCTCTTTTTTTATTCCTTCGAGAATGGGAATAGAAATATCTGGTTATTTCTATAGCCGTTTCATAAATTTCCGTATTTCTGATG
>JBMYWX010000175.1:0-6936 GCA_049607825.1 Nitrospirales bacterium | reverse complement strand
CAACACCCCTTCAAAAACGATATATCAAAAATAACATTGTGAATCTTTTCGAAAATCAGACAATAAGAACAACTATATTGTGGTGTTCTTGAGAAAACAGTTAATACAATTCAAATACAGTTACGTTAAAATTCTCTTCAATTCAAAGCACTAGCAGCAAGAATGAGAATGACTCCAACAGTCGCTACATGTTAGGGGTGTCTTGAGTGACAATGACATTAATACGAAAAGGTTAACAAGAAAAATATATATGACAAATTAGTCTAAGTGCATGAAAATATGAAGTAAATTATTTCAATTGCCCAATACAAATTTCTAACTATTCTAAAGACAAGAGTTGAACCTAATATACGCGATCTTACATAGAAAGTAAACAAACCTATATTATAAGTTCTTTTAACTAAGAACTTAAATCTGAAAGATGAAGTTAAAACCTATAAGCACATGATTTTAAAATGGTTTAATGAAAGCGTTTGTAGTAAGTATAAGGCTGGTAAAGTTAGTGGTGAGATAAACTGACCTGCGTAAAACGAGTACCTTCCCCAAAGAACACTCCTCCATGTGCTTGAATGCCGTCCATTCGAAGCGTTTCTGAAAACGTCGCCCCAACAATTGAGAGTCTTCCCTGAATTTCTGCATTGTCAAGGTTAACAGGACCAAAGTCCTCATTATCATACAAGTTCAAACTTCCTCCAATCTGAATATGCTGCATATTGAGCTCGCTAGACACATTGGCATTAAGAAATACGACAGAACCGCCAACCTCGGCCTCAACAAGACCCACAGAACCCAATTGAGTATTCTCACCGATGAACATTTTCCCATCAATATGTAAATGCTCCATATTTACATGGGAAGAAATTCGTGCACCTAGCAAACTCAGAGCCCCTCCAATACATGCCTGTTCAAGATTTAATTCCGCACAAAATACATGCACTCCAAGAGAGAGAGAACCTCCAACCTTGACACCTTCTAAATTGATACGCTTACTGACCTCCGACTCTAGAATAGCTAATCGAGAGTCCAATTGCGCCTTACGAAAATCAACTGAATCACATTGAAACCCATGCCATAAGTATGCATCTCCTTGAACATGAAGACCATGCATATTGAAACAACCAAAAATCACCGAATCTGAGCAAGACAATTGCCCTCGAATCCTGGCCCTCTGAAAAGACACATCAGACAGGATCTCACTCTTTTCAATAAACACACTTCCCGTCACCTCTGACTTATCTGCATTAAACCCGCTATAAACAGTCGTCTGGGACATCGAAAAACCACGACCAATACAACTGTCCTCTAAATTAATAGAAGCAACACTTCCTTCTGCGCCTATCCAAAGCAACCCTCCAACTCTTATCGCTTTCATATTTAAAGACATCGCCATCGCGCAGCCATCAAAGACGAGATCCCCATCTATTGAGGCCTCTGTTAAGTTGAAAACTTTCGTAAAAACTGACTCATCAAAAGACAATGAATGTGTTGTACGAAGTTGTTGAAAATTGACTGGAGATTCAAATCGACAAGCCGAAAAAGAAAGATTATGGGGAATATGCTGTTCAGGACAATCTAGACTCTCTGACCACCAGGCCCCCTTTATCCGGACACCCGAGGCTGGGATCGAGCTACAGTACGGTTCCTCCAATAACATACGCCAAAAAAAACAGGGCCGAAGTACCCGATGAGTTGACCACTTTTGTGGTTGGGTGGGATCAAGCTGTTCTCCGGTACCATCAAAAAAGTTAAGATCGGCAATCCGACCTTCACAGATTTGTTCCCAGACCCATTGTTCTTGGGGAGTCCAGGAAATCCTCGCAGGCACAGCAACTTGAGCCAACACGGTGGGTAATTTCTGACTAGCCATAAACGGAACATTGCATAGATTGATTCAACGGACTGCCAAGAACATCAATGACGACTTAGTCTAAAACCCAGTTATTCATGACACGCTCCACACAGTCTCTCGGACAAGTTTGTTCCGTTATTGAACAAATCTCAAAAAATATAGACGAGAAGGAACAGCAAGAAAGCTGAAATCCTTTTCAGAATGGCAAGTCCGAACCATATACCTTCTACTAGAAAAATCAGTAAGTTGCGGTCTCACCCTCCTCCAAGACCAATCCGTCAAAATGCCAAATAAATGAGCTTTAGAGTTTTCGATTTTGTTTGTAGATGTGAATAAGCATAAATACTTTCTAAAAGAAGTGAAGCTAAACAGTTATCATCTGCCCATCTCCGGTTAGATTGAAAAAAGGTGTGTGACTTTCAGGTTATGGAGAAGCCTTCAGGAAAGATGGAGGTGTGTTGGTCTTTGTATCAATAACTAAAGGTCAAATGGGCGAAAGTATGGAGTGTGCAGTGAGAGGTCAAGAACAGATTAAGATTGATACAACTCGGACTGTTTTTTCAAAACATTTCAAAATTTCTTACAACAAAAGTTCTAGATTCATTAAAGAAATCAGAACAATCTTCCGAAAACATAACATAAAGGAGAGAAATACATGTCCAAACGAGTAGTGTCACCCCCCTCCAAAGCTAGAGCTACGTCCAAAGCCAAAAAACCTGTCAAAGGCACAAACCTCAAGGCCAGAAATCTCAAACGCAAAAAAGCATCACCAAAACCGGTGACTACCCTAGATCATGCCCCGCAAGAACTTGCTGTTACTGAAGATACATACAACTCGACGTCACAAAAGGCGACGCATATACCGATTGTGGGAATCGGGGCTTCAGCAGGAGGGCTTGAAGCTCTTGAGGCCTTCTTCAAGACGATGTCGTCAAATTCTGGAGCTGCGTTCGTGGTGGTCGTGCATTTGTCTCCTGATTTCAAGAGCCTGATGCCAGAGCTGATCAGCAAGCATACGAAAATGCCCGTGTCTGCTCCAACCCATGACACGACCCTCCTGGAGAATCATGTTTACATTATACCTCCCGGCAAAAACATGACCTTAGAAAATGGAAGCATCCACTTACAGGACCAGGACCGATCCCCCGGCCATTCGCTCAACTTGCCGATTGACTTATTCTTCTCGACGTTGGGGGTCGAAGCTCGAGAACAGGCCACAGCCATTATCTTGTCTGGAACAGGGAGTGACGGGTCTCGCGGAATTCGGCAAATCAAAGAATACGGTGGCATGGTGTTTGTACAAGATCCAAGCACAGCCAAGTTTGGAGGAATGCCAACGGTGGCAGTGGAAACACAGCTGGCCGATGTCGTCGCTTCACCAGATAATCTCGCGAAGGCGTTGCTCACATATTTCCAATATGCCCATATCCCAGTATTCGATGCCCCTGAACCCATCACTTCAGAGCTACATGGCCACTTGTTGACCTCCAGTGGGCTGGATCTTTCCTATTACCGACCGGCAGTAGTGGAACGTCGGGTAAAACGCCGTATGGGCCTCTCGGGCTACACCGACGTGAAAACCTATATCAATCTCCTAAAGGAGAAGCCGGAGGAGGCCAGGCAACTAACCAAGGATCTACTTATTGGCGTCACGAATTTTTTTCGTGACTCGGAGGTCTTTGAGGCCTTGAAAACCGACATACTTCCACAACTCTACTTGGACAAACATACTGATGACCCTGTGCGAGTTTGGGTCCCGGCCTGCTCCACGGGGGAAGAAGTGTACTCCTTGGCTATCTTACTCCTGGAAGTCAAAGAAGCCTTAAAACATGAACGATCATTTATCATCTTCGCGACTGACATTGACCACGAGTCGGTGGCAAAGGCGTCCTTAGGCGAATACCCTCTGAGTCTGATGGCGGACGTATCGCCTCAGCGGCTGGGGAAATTCTTTAGTCAAAACGGTGAAAACTTCATGGTGAACCAAGAAGTTCGCAAGCATATCCGATTTGCCCAGCATAATCTGGTCCAGGATACCCCTTTTTCCAAAATCGATTTGGTGAGTTGTCGAAATTTTCTCATCTATGTGCAGCCGACCAAACAAGAGCGTGTGATCAACGCCCTCCACTTTGCCTTGAGACCGCAGGGGGTGATGCTCCTTGGTCCAGCGGAAACGGTGGTCGGGTTTGACGAATCGTTTGAACTGCTTAAGTCGGGGCATAAACTGTATAAAAAAGTTGGTCCCGTCTCCAACAAACATATCCATTGGTCGACTCGGCCACAAGATCCCATCACCATGGAACCGATGCGCCGTCAGATCCCTGTCAGCACTTCTACACGCGATGAGCCGAAGAGCCAAGAGATCTTGGATACCTTGATTGCCATGAGTAAGCATACGGTAGCCCTCATCTCCCTATCAGGTGAGCTATTGGAGTTAATCGAAGATCGTCATAAACTCTTTCAATTACCTAAGGGTAAGATCACCAACAATCTCAGTAAACTCATCGTGCCCGAGCTCCATGCGCCTCTCTTAGCTGGACTGCATCGCCTCAAAAAGAATGAAGATTCAGTGATGTATCAAATTGAGTACAATAACTGTCACCTACGATTCCATTTATCTATATGTGTCAGCCAGAAAGACAGAGCGCTCCTCGTGGTCCAGGAAGAACCCAAGGCTGGAACAGTCATGGAAAGTCCGCCGTCCGAAGTACATGCGTGGGATTCGAATGCCAGCGAGGTAATCCGTGGGTTGGAAGTCGAACTCCAACACACTAAGGAAAACCTTCAGGCGATGATCGAAGAGCTTCAAACAACGAACGAAGAACAACAATCCACTAACGAAGAATTGGTTGCCTCAAATGAAGAGCTCCAGAGTACCAATGAAGAGCTCCAATCGGTCAATGAGGAACTGTATACGGTGAATCAGGAATTCAATAATAAAAATTGTGAGCTGACTATCTTGGCTCAGGATTTAGAGAATCTGATCCGAGCTGCCAACATCGGAACGCTGTATCTTGACCGAACATTAACCATTCGGAAATTCACACCTGCCGTGACTGAAATTATTCCCATCCTCAATTCAGATATTGGACGACCGTTAAAAGACTTGGTCCATGGGTTAAACCATGATGTGTTCGTCGATATTCAATCCGTCCTGGAGACCGGTGAACCGGTGGAGCGGGAAGTCCGAGACACGAGCGGTTCGTGGATCTTGATGCGTTGTCATCCCTATTTGACCAAGGGTGCTCTAGAAGATGGGGTTTTGGTCACGTTTGTGAACGTCACCACCTTGAAAAACGCTCAGGAGTTTTCGGCCGTGGTTAACCAGAAGTTAGAGGAAGCCAATCGCACGTTGATCGAACAAAGTGAGGAATTAGAGGACCTCTTTTCCATCCTGGCGCACGATCTCAAACGACCAGTCATTTCCCTTGATGGTCTGCTGACCCTTGTAGAGCAGTCCGTCGACTGGCCGACGGGACATACCAACCGGACCCACCTATTGAAGGCGCTTGAAGAATGTCAACGTATGCAACGTCTATTGGTTGACTTGACACAAGTGTCGGTCAAGGCCCGTCAAGAACCAGTCTATGAGGACGTTGACTTACAATCCTTCTTGGATACGATTGTCGAACGGTATCAGGAGCAAGCTCAAAGCCTCGGTGTGCGGTTAAATGTCGCGTGTGATTCAGCAATGCTCAACGTTCCCAAAGCCGTCTTGGAACAAGCTGCACACAATCTCATTGAAAATGCTTTCAACTATGGTTCCACCAACGCAAAACCGCGAATCGATGTCGCCTGTCATATCCAAGGGAATCAGCTTCATTTCACCGTCACCGATAATGGAAAAGGTATTGCTGCCCCAGATCATGCCAAAGTATTTGAATTGTTCCGTCGTTTAGACCCCAAAGCATCAGACGGGTCAGGGGTCGGCCTCGTCGCCGTGCGACGCCAAATTCTTAAAGTTGGCGGTGATGTACATTTGGAATCGATCGAAGGTAAAGGGGCCAAATTTTCCTTCACAATTCCTATTACACGATCGGCTGATCATATATCCCAGGATTCGATTCAGATCTTGCTCATTGAAGATGATGCACTCGACAAGAAAATTCTGCAACGGTGCTTGAATGAGATCGCTAACCAACAGGGGATCGCTACAAATCTTGCCTGGGCACGATCCTTATCGGACGCGAAGGAATTATTGAGGACACAACCCATTGACCTGATCATGCTCGATCTTTCTCTCCCTGATGGCCATGGGCTCAATTTCTTAAACGAGCTCCGTTTACTGAATGATACTCCACTTCCAGTTATCATCTTGTCTGGGCATGCCGAGGGCATTCCATTTTCGAACTTAAAGGATCAGCAGGTTTCCTACCTCCCCAAAGTGAAATTGACTGCCAAATCGCTCCATACAACGATGAAAGGTATGTTAGTTGGATCTGAGAAAGTATCGGCATGATTCAACTTTCGTGAGTCTCATCCCTGTCCCCATGCCTGTGGCTCTGCCGATGGGCAACAGGCACTTTGACTTATTCAAAAAATGTCTACAGGTAAACTTCTAATGATTACACCAGACTTCAGAGCTGCTTATCGACACATCTGGATGCCCCCCCCCGACAACAACTCGAAGCCTTTCAGACCACTCCTTGTATTTTCTATGTGCACCGTCTGCTCTTCGCCAACCTCCCCAAACTAGTTGTTCTATTTAGATACATCACTGGGCTGTGTCCGGCCTTTTATTCTAAGCCCGACCAATTAAGCTTTGGAAAATAACCTTTCGTGATATTGTTCACGGAACAGACAAAACAAATCATGTGACCAAAAGTCTTTATCACAGCAGCCCTAGAACGCCTGCGCGGACAAGATTTTCTACCTTGGTTTTTGCATCATTCGTGTCGCGCTTTTCTTCCGCACCTATGCCTCTGATAATCGAGAACCCGTTCACGCCTCTTTGAAATAATAACGTTCCATTTATAAAGAAGTTTACGTATTCATCCCCTTGACTAATGTAGCAGAAATGATACAGTGCTAGACTCATTTATATTTTCTACGACAGAAATTACGTTTTTCCCTACACAGTATTATTC
>JBMYWX010000174.1:4820-7018 GCA_049607825.1 Nitrospirales bacterium | reverse complement strand
TTACATTTGAATTGGGGATCCTTATTGAATGTGTTGGCTGCCTTCGCCTTGAGGTTGAAGGTTGGTTACCTCTAAAAATCCTCATAGTTTCAAGCTATTCGACAGCCATCAGGAAACTCACTGTTATCGTTCTTGACAAACCCGAAAGGTCGATGCTACCTCCTGTGAATGATGCCGACTCTCGAAGAACCGGATAAGACGAATACTCCACAGGCCGTCTCCACATGGACTGGAGAGGCACGTGAGCATGCTGTTCAACGGATGTTTACGGCCATTGCGCGATTCTATGATCTCAATAATTCCCTCCTGAGTTTCGGCCTCCACCATCATTGGAAAAAACAAGCTATGAGGTGTGTGACTCGCGTCAAGGGTGGTCGGGCTTTAGATCTTGGAGCAGGTACCGGAGACTTAGCCATTCTGCTCGATCAACAGTTTGGTCAAACTGGTCAGGTTGTAGCGGCTGATCTGAATGAAGCTATGTTGCGCGTGGGTCTCGACAAAATTCAGGATAAGGGGTTGGCAGATCGTATTTCATGCTTTCAAATGAACGCAGAGTATTTAACATTTCAAGACGATACATTTGATACGGTTACCGCTGGTTTCTGTATACGCAATGTCGGCAATCGTCCTCAAGCCTTTACCGAAATTCGACGAGTTCTCAAGCCAGGTGGTCGGTTTATCTGTCTCGAGTTCTCTCAACCCAAGACAGCCATCCTTCGCAAACTCTACGACTTTTATTCCTTTCGATTGTTGCCTTGGGTTGGCACGGTGGTGGCTCGTGATGGAACAGGTGTGTATGAATATCTTCCAGCATCCATACGCACGTTTCCCGATCAAGAACGTCTTCGGGAACTCTTACTGAAGGCGGGGTTTCATCAAGTCGACTATCAGAATCTCAGTGGCGGTATTGTGGCCATTCACATTGCTGTAAAATAATACATATGAATTCAGTCCTCTACGTCTTTCTCCCGTGTAAGAAAGTTTACCCCACTGGTATCACCTACTTGGCTGACTTTATCCACCGTCGCCGGCCAGAGGTTCAGCAGCGCATTCTGGATTTATCATTATTCCCTTTAGAGGAGCGTCAACAGGCCTTACACGACGTCACGACCTCATTTAACCCAGAACTTATCTGTTTCTCTTGGAGGGATATCCAAATTTTTTCACCCCATGAAGGTGATGCATCCCTAGAACATGCCTTTAATTTTTACTATTCCAGCAATCCGCTTAAACGAATAGTTGCCTCGTTTCAAGGACTTCAAAACCTCTATCGCTATTACATGGATATCCGGAGCAACTTGGCCTATCCCTGGCTCATTCACAAAAAGTTTCCGTCAGTCAAAATGATGATTGGCGGCGGCGCATTTACAGCGTTTGCTGACCAACTCATTAAAAAATTGCCAGAAGACATTATTGGCATACTCGGGGAAGGAGAAGATGCTATTCTCAAAGTGTTAAACGGCGACTCATTGAGTGAGGAACGGTTTATTGTTAAGCGCCAAGGTACCGTGACCAAGGGTACCAAGAATACCCCAGCTCTGCTCGATTCACTGACCGTCGATATTCCATACCTGACATCGATCTTTCCACAATACAAAGAATATATTGGTGAATCAATTGGCGTGCAGAGTAAGCGCGGTTGTCCATACGATTGTGCGTTTTGTCTCTACCCGTATATCGAAGGGAAGCGTGTCCGTTACCGACCTGCAGAGAACGTTGTGAAGGATATTGCGCAGTATTATCACCAGTGGGGCGCTCGCCGATTTTGGTTCACCGACGCGCAATTTATCACTGGGAAAGATGCGTATCCCCAATGCACGGAGATTTTAGAGAGGATTATTGAGCAAAAATTAGAAATTGAATGGTCTGGTTATGTCCGGACATCGCTTATTAACGCAGATCTTGCGAAGCTCATGGTCAAGTCTGGCGTTGGTGACTTGGAAGTTGCTATTACCGCGGGTTCACAAAAAGTCCTTAACAGTCTGCATATGGGGTTCAAGTTGGAGCATCTGTATGACGGTTGCCGTTACCTGAAAGAAGCAGGCTTTAAGGGGAGAGTGATTCTAAATTACTCACTGAATTCGCCAGAAGAAACTGAAGAGACGTTGCGGGCAAGCGCTGGCACGGGCAGACGTTCTCGGCTGCGTCGATCGCCGCGCCGCTCGTCGTCCTCCAGGGCGATGGAGTGGGGTGCGACG
>JBMYWX010000174.1:0-4810 GCA_049607825.1 Nitrospirales bacterium | reverse complement strand
AAGTATTGAGTCATACAAGATGGTCGCCTCTATTCTTGGCGAAGACCGAGTGTTTCCCTTGATGTTTTTCTTAGGCGTCCAACCCAACACCGATTTGGAAGAACGCTTACTCTCTGAAGGATATTTGTCTGCGGGATATAATCCATTAAGTCTGACACCTTGGAATATCAAAAAATTGCTATACAACCCCGCGCCATTAAATAAACTTATTGCCAAAGCCTGTCTGGCAGCCTGGAATCGGAAGCATGGATCCCGCGACCCGCGAACATGGTCTGGCAGTCTCAGCCAAAGTGCGACGCAGGAGCACGGTCACACGTATGCTGATTCAAGTCTGTCCAAGGGGTTTGAAACAAATTCTGGTCGGGATGCATTGCTGACACTTGAAGAAATATTACGAACTCGAAAATCCTCTAGTACCGCTACAGATCCCTAGGTCGATTAAATCTACATCATTGTTTCTCTTAATTTTTGAAAGTCCAAGTCTTTAGAATTTTGATTTATGCTTATACTCAAGCCTAAATTTTTCTATCGTATCGATTTTTTATTGTTGCAGTCTCTAAACGTTTAAAGCTAAAGAATGGCGTTACCCCCATCTCCTTGGATTTCACAGCTTCGCCCTTGGCAGGAAGAAGCCTTTCAAGCCATATCCCAGCATAACTCAACGAACTTTCTCGCTGTCGCCACACCAGGTGCTGGAAAAACCAGATTGGCCTTGCGCGTCGCTCATGACGGACTCACCAGTGGACGTGCAGACCGAATCGTCGTGGTCTGCCCCACGACACACTTGCGCAGTCAATGGGCCAAGGCCGCCCATCTTGAAGGTCTTGATCTTGACCCAACGTCATCTAATCAGGAAGATCGTGAGGCCAAAGACTTTCATGGATTGGCCACGACCTACCAACAAGTCTGCCTTGAACCCAAACGATATCGCGCGCAATCTCTTCGAGCTAAGACACTCGTCATTTTTGATGAGATCCACCATGCCGGGGAAGGGAAAGAATGGGGAGACGCATTACAAGTTGCCTTTGACCCGGCGATCCAGCGACTGTTGCTTTCAGGCACGCCATTTCGCACTGACGAAAACCCAATTCCTTATGTCCGTTATGATACGAACAGTCGAAGCATCGCTAACTTTCAATATGGATATCCCGAAGCCCTTCGAGATCACGTTTGTCGCCCAGTGATTTTTCCATCCTATGAAGGAGAATTGGCTTGGACTTCACGAGGGGAAACGGTAGAAGCCACCTTTAAAGATGGAATCAAAAAGACCTGGCGTCGAGAACGATTGCGTGCGGCGTTGCTCCAGGAAAGTTGGCTTGGCGAGGTCATTCATGATGCCAATGAGCGGCTCACATCTGTCCGCACGGCTGGGCATGACAATGCTGGAGGGCTCATTGTATCCATGACCCAAAGCCATGCCCGAAATATCGCTACCCTCGTGCAACAAATTACTGGAGAACGCGCACAAGTCGCCGTCTCAGACGACCCGACAGCCAATCGTACCATCCAGAAATTTTCGCAAGGGAGACAACGCTGGTTGGTAGCCGTGAATATGGTGAGTGAAGGCGTGGATATCCCACGACTGCGAGTGGGTGTGTATGCCACCAATGTGTTGACAGAAATGTATTTTCGCCAAGTCGTGGGAAGATTTGTTCGAGTCAATGACGATGGTGGCAAGGATGGGAAGTCGTATCTCTATATTTCGCAAGACCCGACAATTGTCAGTTATGCCAAACAAATCACCCAAGAACGAAACCATGCTCTAGGGGATCAGTCTTCCCTGTTTGAGGTGTCTCTTCCTCCGCCTATTCGACAAACAACAGGTCAGGAAGATGACTTTGCACCATTAGAAGGGATCGCTCATGCCGATGAATGGATTGGAGGCACATTTTTCTTGACCCATCCTGAAGTTCACGAATCTCAGCAGGACTTTTTCCGAGCCAGTTCATCAGACTCGGATACGGTACCTGCTGAAGCGCCAGATGCATCGCACGTTTCAGCCCCTTCGCCAGAACCTGAATTAAGTCTCTTCGAGCAAAAAGCTCAGCTTCGCGATCGTCACAAACAACTCGTGTCGCAGTTAACCCGACGTGAGCGCTTAGATCCTTGGCAAGTCAATGCAGCATTAAAAGACGCAACTGGAGTGGCGATTAATCAGGCCACCGTCACTCAACTCAAAAAACGTCTTCAACTACTTGAAAGATGGAATGCTAGAGGTTTCTCCAAATCACGGCCACAGCGATAGGACGAGTCGATCGGCCAGGAGAGAATTTCAGGAAACTGTGAAAAGTAAATGTCATAGGAAAAAAGAGGTTGAGAAAAAGCTGGATCTTGACGTGGCTATTCAACATAGTGAAAATCTAAGGACGGCTCTTTCAGTGCATGATCATGATTCTTCAAACATAAGCCTTTTAGTCTTGAACGTACGTCCTAATTAGCTACCCTATGATGTGCCGGGTAGCTTTTCCAAAGACAGTGTTCAGCCATCATTCTCTTACTCTTATCCATGTAGAGATGATTTTCCCCATCAGCTAGTGGTCGTCCCTTGTTCCCGTTTTGGTAGAACTATATGTAATTGAATGCGTTTGTTTAATGATGGCTTGTATGTGCCAAAGTTTTCGGTCTTCCAGTTCATCATCAGCAAGACTGAGAGCAAGAGTCATCACAAAAGTATGGCAGGTGTGCAATGAGAATAAAGACGATCAGATTGTGTCGATGCAGGGTGTAACATGACAGATAAGGGACCTGACTTTGTTGGCATTGGAGCTGCTAAGGCTGGCACATCGTGGCTTGCGTTTTTGATGAATCAGCATTCATCCTTACGCATGGCATCAGAAAAAGAAATTACATTTTTTTCCTCTGAAAAGAAGTGGAGTAAAGGAAAAGAGTGGTATCGTTCTCGATTACCACGTCGTGAGCCCAATACCTTGATTGGCGAATTCTCTGTAAGTTATATGACCCATGCAGAGAAGACCGCAACACGGCTCAAATCTATGAACGAGCAAGTTCGGTTAATTGCCATTCTCCGACATCCATTGAAACGTGCACAATCCCATTGGAATTGGCTCCATCAATTAGGGCGGGTCAAATACGGTACTCCCTTTAATCTTGAAACAACGCCTGCTGTTCTTCGTGATAGTCTTTATTTCCAGAACTTAAAGCCATTCATCGAGCAATTCGGACGAAGCCAGATCCATGTATTAAAATACGAAAATTTAGTGAAAGATCCGCTCGATACCGTCAATAGACTGTTTACTTTTCTGGAGGTCGAGCAGCTAACGAAGATAGAGTTTTCTGATCAAAGGGTTGGTGAAACGATTATCCCTCGTTGGCAGACGTTAGATTCTTTTCGTAGGTGTCTGCACAGATGGGCCGGGAAGAAAGGATTGGTCTCGCTCATCGAGCTTCTGAGAAAAATGGGTGTTCCTCGTCTTTATCGTTTACTGAATTGCAGTGGTCGTTTTGACCGTGTTCGACCTCTTTCATTCGAGCAAATTCGTATTCCCATTGCTCATGATCTCATTCAGTTAGAAAAAGTTATAGATTTTTCAATTTCGGACTGGTTGGATGACTGCAGACTACCCTGACGTGTAACTTTTTATACATGATTTACAGAGAGGGCTCAACGAAGGTTCGGGGTAGTTAGGATTTCTGAACTCGAATCGGGTGCATGTTTGGAGGGCAGAGTTGAAATTAAATTTTGGCGGTGTGTTCCAAAACCCTTTCCCAAGCAAACACAAATAATTCTGTGCGCTTCATTGGTAGGTAGACGATCTCACTTCTCACGCTTGCCCTACGACTTATCAATCGTGAAGGTCATCGTGCCAATAATATTAATGGCATGTAAGGCTTGTCCCGGACTTCCATAATAAATATCAACTAAATATTTTCCGGGTTTCCAAGTATCTTCGGGTGGAGAAATAATGAAGTAAGCAAATCGTTGATTCATTTCCAATTCCACGACGTCCTTCCCCAACGGCTCATCACCAACCTTCTTTCCGTCAGAGAGGGGATGCCAGGCTGCAGCAAATTGACCGGGTGCATCAAGTGGCTGTCCTTCAAACACAATGTAAATTTCAGGAGTATTGGGAGGAAAATTAGATACGCCAGGGTCTACAGGTTCGACAGTGGCGTCATCGGTTAGCCACCCTGCTCGTCCATGTGAAGCCCAGGGCGTATCATAACCTCGAGCCATCGCTATCCAGGTAAACACACCCTGCGGTTGTTTCCAATTCACCTGATCAAATGCAATATCTGTCGGTTCCCCGATTAAAATTTTAGGAGATTGCTCCGTCCCGAATGGATCTCCCGCGAATGTTAGATCAGCGAGGGAAATGATGGTAGAACAAAGAATTAATACAGCGAGGAAGACTGATCGATAGCAACGACAATGAGACATATAGGTTCTATTGAGTCTATCCATCTCGCACCACCCGAAACGGTATGAAACGAATAGGTGATTCTTTCTTTAATTCTACCTTACTCAACTTGGGAAGTGTTGCGCAATGTTGAAAGATAGAGCAAAGTTTTTTCTAAGTATGCTCTAGGTTGACCATATTTCACTTCATAACTATGGTGTGGGGGCCGGGACTCGCCCTCTTTCGACACCTTGCCGGCGTTCTTCCAGTACACCGTTCGCAATTTCCTTTATGTGTTGTTCTAATATGAGCCGCAGATGGCTCCCGACCCGGTAATCGGCAGGCGCCATGAAGTGGACACGGTCTGCATGGTGGGCCAGTTGATAACATTTTTCGAATGACCGTCGAGAGTGGTCTTCAGCATTATAAACAGCGACAGCAAACCCACCGTT
>JBMYWX010000173.1:0-7046 GCA_049607825.1 Nitrospirales bacterium | reverse complement strand
TCTACCGTCACTTAGCCAAGGACCCGACTGCTCCCATTGCCCCACTTCTGACAGATCAGAAGAAAGATGAAATGGGTATGATTATGAATGCCACCGGCATTGGAATTGTCACTCATACGAAACGCCTTGCCGCGGCCAAAACCCTTATTCAATTTCTTATTTCCCATGCCGGCCAAAAAATGTTTGCCGAACGCAACAAAGAATATCCACTACACCATGACGTCAAGGCTGACCCATCCCTTCCTCCGAGAGATAGTTTTCATGTCGCCCAAGTTCCTCTAGCCCGACTCGCTGAACTCCGTGAGCCAACGATGTTGTTGATCGAACGCGCTGGGCTTCGTTGATCCCACGCACATGACCGCGCATTCTCGGCGACTGACGTTCTTTTCCCCTCTATCTCTCTTTTCCTTTGTTATCGCGAGCACACTTGCTTTCCCTCTTTTGTATGTGGCCTATTCAGCCTTCTCCTCCAAAGGGGATATATGGCAACGATTATGGGCCACCCGAATTCCTGAGTTGCTATTCAACACGACCAGCCTAGCCATTGGAGTTGGTGTGACGACGTTGTTCATCGGCGTATCTCTTGCCTGGCTCGTTACACGATACGAATTTACGGGTCGACGCTTTTGGGAATGGGCTATTGTCCTCCCACTCGCCATTCCCTCCTACGTCCTGGCTTATATTTATACCTATCTCTTAGAGACAGGAGGACTAGCCGAACAAGGCTGGCAACTCTTGATGGGAGCAGAGGCACGGATTTTCTCACCTTATAGTTATGGTGGGGCCTGGCTCGTCATGACGTTAAATACGTTTCCCTATATCTACCTGCTATCTCGGGCCGCATTACAAAACATCAATCTTACACTTGAAGAAGCCGCACAAGCTTCCGGGGCCACACGATGGCAAACCATGTTTCGCGTCTCTCTGCCACTTATTCGCCCCTCGCTTGTGGCTGGACTCTTTTTAGTCACCTTATATGTGGTCTCTGACTTTGGTGCCGTCTCGCTTCTACGTTTTCAAACATTTACCTATGCCATCTATCAACAAATGACCGGAAGATATGACTACGGCGCTGCATCCATTTTAAGCCTTCTTCTTGTTGTCTTTGCATTTATCTTTCTTATTGCAGAACGATGGTACCGTCAACAAAGCCGTTTCTATCAAACTGGCGGTCATATTCGAACGCGAGCGACAACTCCTTGTGGATGGCTCCAAACCTGTTTGATCACCGCATTTATTCTCATCATCTTTTGTGCTGCTTTTGGTATGCCTGTCTTCTTACTCAGTCAATGGACATGGACAGCCTGGGCCGAAGGAGAAATGGGTAGCGGATTTCTGAATTTTATTTGGAACAGCACGATACTCTCTGGTACAGCCGCAACTATGGCTATAGTGATTGGCACTCCACTAGCTTACTTAGCATGCCGCTATCCCACGCGACTCAATCTTTTCTATCTTCAGGGAGCGTATACCGGCTATGTGTTGCCTGGACCAGTTGCTGCCTTAGCCCTTCTCACGCTCTTTACACAAAATCTCCCGTTTCTCTATGGAACGGCACTGGTGTTGGTGTTGGCCTATCTGGTCCATTTCCTTCCTGCTGGACTACAAGCGATGGAATCGGCCATCCAGCAAGTGAATCCAAATATCGAAGAAGCCGCAAGAAGTCTAGGCAGAGGTGGATTAAGTACATTTAAACAGATTACATTCCCCTTGGTCCGTGGAGGATTTACCGTAGCCTGGATCCTCATGTTTCTCCAAGCCATGAAGGAGCTCCCCGCCACGTTGTTACTCAGGCCTGTGGGATTTGATACGCTATCTGTGAGAATATGGCTAGAAGCCAGTGAAGAACTCTACCAACTCGCCGCACCACCAGCTCTCCTTATTGTCCTCATCACACTTCCCGTCGTCTTGCTCCTCACGAAGAAAAATTGGCAGGCAGCCTAAGCCCTAGATAGAATGGTATACTAAAACACCTGTAATGAAGACATAGAAAAGGGGTCAACTCTTCCAGCCTATAAAAATTTCTCCATTGACCCATAGGACACAGAACTATCGTGTTTTTGAACACCTGTTAGTGAAGGTATAGAATACAAATAAAGAACTTTCAGCCAGCAGAAGTAGCTCTTATTAGCAAATAGTAAATAGAACCATCGTGCTCTAGCATATTGATTACTTTCATTTCTCATCATGACGACCACACCGCAGAAACACCAAATTAAAGAGCGAACCACAATCCTCGACCTGCAACACGTCACCTGTAACTATCAACCCGAACACCCAGCTGTTCAAAATATTTCGATCACGGCGCAAGAAGGGGATATCATCTGCTTGCTCGGACCGTCGGGATGTGGAAAAACCACAACATTACGCGCCATTGCAGGATTTGAAAGGGTTACTGATGGTGAAATCTACTTGAACGGGCAACTGGTCTCTTCGTCAAAGACGCACGTTACAACGGAACGCCGACGAGTGGGCATGGTGTTTCAAGACTATGCACTGTTTCCACATTTATGCGTAAAAGATAATGTGGCGTTTGGGTTGCAAGCATTACCTCGTACCGCACGACAAGAACGCACGCACACCATGTTAGAGCTTGTGGGACTCACAGACTTTGAACATCGATTTCCACATGAATTATCTGGAGGACAACAACAGCGTGTCGCCTTAGCCAGAGCCTTGGCCCCGAACCCAGTCATCTTGCTCATGGATGAACCATTCAGCAATTTAGACCCCGATATGACAATCAAGATGCGCAGTGAACTCTATCGACTGCTCAAACAGACCAACACAACCGCAGTCCTTGTGACTCATGACCACCAAGAAGCTTTCGCCATGGCCGATCGGGTCGCCGTCCTACAAGATGGCATACTCGTTCAATTTGATACTCCTGAAACTATCTACCACCTACCGACTTGCCAATTTGTGGCAGAATTCGTAGGCAAAGCCGATTTTGTTCCAGGAGTTGTTCAAAATGGTCATGTAGAGACGGAAATTGGGGATTTCCCTAATCCAAAGTATTATCAAGGTCATTCAAAGGTCTTCGTCATGGTACGCCCCGACGATATCAAAATTACCCAATCACCAACAGGCATCGCCCGAATTGTGAGTCGACAATTTAGAGGCTCTCAACACCTCTATGCCATTCAATTAGCGACTGGACATATCGTACATAGTGTGGAACCATCTGATCATTCATATGAAATCGATACACCAGTCTCATTGGAAGTGATAGCCACACATACGGTATTATTTGAACATCCAACAGAATCTACCAGCTAAAGGAGGAAAACGTATGAAACATCTGACATTGAAACACGTGCTGTTACTATCCGTCATCTGGCCTGGATGCCTCGCCCTCCTGTTATTCAGCTCACCGGCATTTGCAAGCGGTACAGGCTATGAAGGGCATTCTAAGGGACATGGGAATCCACACAGTAGTATGGGAACCAAAGGCCATGGCTCTTCTCACCATAAGGCGAATTATTCAGGCCATGGATCCGGTCACCACGGAAATGCCATCAAAGATCATGGAGTGACTGGCGGGCATGGATCGTACGGAAAAGGCCACAGCGGAGGCCACGGGAAACATGGTGGGGGCGGACATGGAAAACACACAGGCGCCCATCAGAGTGCGAGCGAATTCATTAAGCATGTCTTAAAGTATAAAGACGGAATGGCGATCACTGATGAGCAAGAAGCTAAACTCAAAAGCGTCAGGACAGCTTTTAAAAAATCGAAGATCAAAATGAAAGCCGAAGTGGAACTTGCCAATTTAGATCTGCACGAGCTTCTCAAAAATGAGGAATCCAGCCTCTCAGACATCGAATCCAAATTGAAAAACGTCCATATGCTCGAGGCTGATTTACTCATGGCCTCTGTCAAAGCGAAGCGAGATGCCAAAGCCGTGCTGACCGACGAACAACGAAAACGTATGAAAGCCGTTCACGATCGTATCCAAGCCTATGCTTCGGGAGGAATGGCCAGCAAAGGCCATCCTGGCGGCTACAAGCATCATGGTAAGGACGGAAAGAAAGACAGTTATTGATCGTTTGTTTGTGAAGAAATGTGTTTTCTGAAAAGGGCCTCGAAAGAGGCCTTTTTCATTTCATCAAGACATCTTCAAATAAAAGACTAATAGATGATTCATGTGGACAACTCAAGAAATTGAGTTCTGAAATATGGAGGGTTACAAGTGTTGCGTGTAATGACGATTATTATCGCAGTTCATTTTTTCATTGCAGGACTATCAGCCTGTAGTAACAGCAGCTCAGAATCAGAAGCCAACCCAACCCAAGTGACACTGAAACTGGGTGGAGACAATTGTGAGTTTTACCTTGGAGCTGTCGACGCTGCGCTCAATAAACTCAAAGGAGTGCAGGCTGTAGATCTCTCCACACACAAAGGCCATGCCCTTGTCAAAACGGATGGAACATTACAATCCAGTCAAGTTGTTGCTGCAGTCGATGGTCTCTCGGGGGAGGGCTGGAAGTGTAAGGCAGAATTAAAGAATTAGAAGAGGAATGAATCCTGCTCTTGTTGATGTGCATCCTTCATTGCAAGCTCTTCTTCACTAACAAACACTTTCGTGTCGTTCTTACTATTGAAATCGTTTCTAGGTTTGTTTTTAACGATTAGCGTTAAATCGCCTAACTTTTCCAGACCAGTCAAGAATTTTTTTATCTGCAGTCACTAATGACGAACCAGAAAGTAGAGCCGTTGCCGTAATAAATCTATCGGCTGGATCTTGATGGAAATTCTTCATGGTAGTTGCCATAATCCCAATTTCACCATTAACAGGAATTTCATGGAGGCCTAGTTCTAATAGTCGAACTCTCCAAGCACCGATGGGTTGCTCAAGAATTAGACGACCTCGCTGTTGAAGAAGAGCAATTTCCCAAAACGAAATGGCCGAAACTGATAGTTCATCATCAGCTAACGCACGATCAGCAATTTTTCTTGCTTGTTTGCCCAGAGTGGGAAGACCTTCGGCCAACCACACAAGCACATGGGTATCGAGAATAATCACAGAAGAGCTTCCCACGTTTCGTCAAGAGGTGACACAATATCTCCCTGGACTCCAACGGTACCCTTTAAAGCCCCAAACAGCGTAGAAGGCCGTCGACGATAAGGGACAAGCTGACTCACTGGCTTGCCATTCTTCGTGATGACTAATGGTTCACCGCTTTCGGAGACTTCATCCATTAGCTGTAAACATCGAGCCTTAAAATCTGATGCCTTAATAGTTTTCATAACCTCTCCTTAATATATGACCATAATCATGACCATGGTCATATATATGATATCAAAAGATTCAAAATTCCGCAATGACATGACTCTCGTGACTTCCTATGGCCTGACTTTTAGGATTCGCTAGGTGCTGAATGATCGGAGTATCAGAAGTAAAATGCCAGTTTTTGTGAAGATACTATCATTGAATCAGCAATCGACCTTTGAGCCCAGAGGAGACTTTCACTTTCCCTTCTGCCTCCACAATCACACCTTCTACTTCCGGCAATCGTTCGATCAAGGCCATGCCCTTCTCTGAGCCCATGACAAAAATCCCTGTGTCGAGTCCATCCGCCATCACACCTTGTGACGCGATCACTGTCACACTCTGGGTAGAACGTGCAGGCTGGAGAGTTTTGGGATCCAGAATGTGATGATACCGAACACCGTTCTGTTCAAAATATCGTTGATAATCGCCTGCTGTTGAGACAGCCTCGCCTTCTAACTCAATGGTCGCCAAGACATGACCCTGTTCTTTGCGAGGATGTTGAATGCCAAACAAGAATTGTTGCCCATCAGGCATTCGACCGAATGTCTTAATGTCACCTGAAATTGCCACCACACCCGCTGTGGCTCCAGCAGCCTTCATCACATCAACTACTAGATCAGCTGTATACCCTTTTCCTATCCCCCCAACATCAACCTGCATACTCGGGACTGCAAGAAACACAGTCCCGGCCTGATGGTTCAACTTCACATTGCTTAGATCAATCAGCGGACGCACAGCCTCTAATTCTTGGAGTTTCGGTATTCTCCCTTTATCACTGACATTCCAGACAGCCACAGCAGGACCAACGGCAATGTTAAACCCACCCTCTGTTAGCAGATCCATCTTCAGTGAATGCTGCAGAAGATCCATGGTCTCTCGGCTCACTTTCACGGGCTGCTCCCCTGCGGCCGCGTTGACTCGAGAAAGTTCACTTTCAGGAATCCATGTGCTCAGCAATTGTTCCAAACGACGTATCTCCTTGAGTCCCGCCGCGACAGCCTCCTTCGCGGTTGCTTCATCAGCAGCAACTCCAGTCACGAACACGATCGTGCCCATGAGATATTGGCTACGCTTGACTAATGCACTATCAGCCAAGACTTCCTCCACCAACATGAACGCACAGACTATCAAGCCAGCCACACAAAGCATCTTTTGAAAAGAAAATAGATTCATTTCGTGATTAACCCCTTGAGAAAAAATGTCCTAGCTTTTTCGTGATGTTCCTTAATCATCTATCGTCGATAAAAATATTTGATCTTGGGATTAGGCGCGACCGCATAGAGCCGAGTCGTGTCTTCAACAGACTCTGCGAGCGAGTGTACGACAGCCTTGCTTTTCAATTCTGGCTCTGCCTCAATAATTGCATTCCAGCTCGAACGATCTTCTGAGACCTTCAACCGCACCATCCGCTCAGTTCGTGGTGTATCGACTTCCAGCTCCCACTTTCCTATATACGTTACAGCATTCGATTTCATATTAAAGGACCATGCTACATGTGATTCAGCCATAAAGGGGCCTTCATTAATTTGTATTCGCACGACTTTATACTGACCCGGTTCAAGAGGTACTGAAAATGCCCCTTCTTGTTTTTCAACAGAAACACGTGTGCGATCACGACTTATCGTATTCACGACATCAAAAAAACGTAACTGAGACGGGAACTGACGAGGATTTTTCCCTTTGGAGTAAACAACGATCTCCCCAATGGCCAAAGACCGGTCAGTTTTCTCATTTGCCAATCTTCCATCAACAAATGTGGAACAACTGGCAA
>JBMYWX010000172.1:2843-7091 GCA_049607825.1 Nitrospirales bacterium | reverse complement strand
TCTTATTGAGCGTTTGGAACGGCATGATATCGAGGGACAGGGTGAAAATGACCAGTCTCTCAAAGTAATCTTGGATGAATTTAAGGTGCAATTTGAGCAAGCAATGGATGATGATTTGAACACCCCAAAAGCATTGGGAGAGTTTGAACGTTTACGAGGACTTCTGAATAAACTTTTGCCGAAGGGGTTGTCAATAGAAAGTAAGAAACAGGCTCTGAAAACGATTCGAGATTATGGAAAGCCACTCGGCATATACCAGCTTCCTGAGGAAGACTGGCGCTATACCGTTACTACTGAATCCAAAATACCTGTTGAAGTATTGCAAGGAGTAGAAAGTACGCATTCTATTCAGATAGATGGGAAAGGCTGGATAGATGAACAAATTCAGAAACGTCTAGAAGCAAAAAAAAGGAAAGATTTTGCCACGGCCGACAAAATTCGCCAAAACCTTTCGTCCCAAGGGATCACCCTCGAAGATCGACCGGACGGTACTACCCGCTGGAAACGCTGAAGGGCAAGAGTTTGCCTATGGTCTTCATGCTCTACGAGAAATTCTCAGAGCCGGATCTCGTTCCCTCTTGCGTCTCCATGTTATTCGACAGGACGCCCAGTTTACCGAGATAGTTCGACTAGCTAGATCGCAAGGTGTCCCAATCACGGTCGAGCCTCGCGAACGAATCAATAGGCTTATATCAGATGTCAATCATCAAGGCATTGTTGGGCTCGTTGCAGCCAAGTCCTATGCCGATGAAGATGATTTACTCGACCAGGTAACGCAACGGAAGACTCCCACCTTAATTATTGTCCTCGATAGTATTCAAGATCCACAAAACTTAGGAGCCATTTTGCGAACAGCTGATGCCGCAGGTGTGCAGGGTATTTTTATTCCAAAGCATCGATCGGTTGGACTGACTGGTGGCGTGGCTCGTGCTTCGGCTGGGGCTATTGAATATGTTCAGGTGGCAAGGGCAGGTAATACCAATCGGCTTTTGGAAAAACTGCACTCTGCTAATGTCATGACCTGTGCTCTCGACCCAACAGGAAAGACTCCATATACGGCATTAGATCTTACGAGTCCAACGGCGTTGATCTTTGGGGCGGAAGGTGAAGGAATTCGTCCTGGGGTTTTAAAAAAATGCGACCAGCGCACCAACATACCTATGATGGGTCAGATTGATTCACTCAATCTGTCGGCGAGCGTGGCAGTTGTATTGTTTGAGGCGATGCGACAGAGACGTGAGGCTGGAAAATAAAAACAGATCCCTACTTAACCTGAATGAGACCTTCCTGAATAGCGGCGTTCAGCAGCTGTGCTGCATTTGACACACGCACTTTTTTCATCATATTCGCGCGATGGGCTTCAACAGTTTTCACACTAATTTTTAGTCGTTCGGCAATCTCTTTATTTTTGAGCCCAGACCAAATGAGTTGCAGAATTTCTTGCTCGCGATCTGTCAGGGCTTCTGGCCGTTTTCGCTTGATGGGGGAAAGTTCACGTTTTTTCACTTTGGGACGTTCTACCATGAGTACCTCGGGGAATTGCTACCGTTAAAATAAGTAGGGAATGTTAGCAGGCTACTTTCTGAAAGTAAACTAAGAATATTACGTAAATTTTACTAATGCCTTAGTAAAGTGAAAGGAGCACTAGATGGAATATGGGGTGGTTCTTTTCTTCGGAGTAATTATTGGAAGCTTTTTGACCGTTTGTGTCTACCGGGTTCCGCAAGAACTCTCCATTGTTTCTCCGCGTTCCGCCTGTATATCCTGCAAGCAGACTATTCGTTGGTATGACAATATTCCCGTTCTTAGCTATTTCTTTCTGAAAGGACAGTGTCGACATTGTCAGGCCTCGATTCCTCCGCGATATCCTATCATTGAATTATCCAATGGATTGGGATATGTCGCCATTCTCTGGAAATTTGGATGGGGGTGGGAGTCAGTAGTCTATGCGATATTTTTTTCGGCTCTTCTGACAATTACGTGGATTGATTGGGATCATCAAATTATTCCAGATGTAATTTCGTTACCAGGAATCATCGTGGGAATGGTGGCGGCAACAACCATTTTGCCAACTGGGTTTGTCAATTCGATTATTGGAGTGCTCGTTGGTGGTGGGGTGCTACTGTTTATGGCTTGGATTAGCCCATTCTTATTTGGGAAAGAAGGTCTCGGTGGTGGGGACATTAAATTACTTGCAATGGTTGGGGCATTTCTTGGATGGCAAGCAGCCCTATCGACTCTCATGTTAGCCTCGATTGTCGGAGCTGTGATTGGCATGGTGCTCTTAGCATGTAAAATTTTAAAGCGAGGGCAATATATTCCATTTGGCCCTTATCTCGCCTTAGGTGCCGTGTTGGCCTTATTTTTTGGAGCAGATATCACAGGCTGGTATTTTGGAAGATTCCTATGAGAAGGGGGGGAAGGAATCAAAGAAAAGCGTCTGCTGGATATAGTCTCATTGAGATGGTGACGGTTCTCGGAATTTTGGCAATTGTGTTCTTGTTTAGCCAATTTTGGCTGGTATCTCAGTTACCAAAGTGGCGATTACAGGGTGCTACGAGACAAGTGGTTTCAGATTTCATAGAGACGAAATCACAAGCAGTGACCCAAGGGAATAAGCATCGCGTCACATTTCTAGATGCGCACCGTTATTCGATTCTTGATGATGACAATAACAATGGGCGTCCTGATCCCGCAGAGCATGTCGCTATTCACGATATTCATACGGACTATGAAGACGTCATGCTCACCTCAACAAATCATCCAATTTTTCATCCACGTGGAACGGCCTCTAACCTTGCAACGGTAACGCTTTCTAATGCAGCCGGATCGAAAGTCATCACGGTTAGTATTACGGGTCGAGTGACCATTAAATCTTAAGCGGACATCACTATATGTTTTGTGCAAGCAACCTCCCACATATTCTTACAGCAAATCGTGGTGCGAGCTTATTAGAAATATTGATCGCCATGGTCTTGGTGTCTATTGCGATCTTAGGTGTTGCAGGATTTTCGACCGTGTCGATCAAAGGGACAGCATTCAGTCAGGAACTTACGATAGCCGTGACACTTGCTCAAGATGCACTTGAGGAGTTGCGTCGAGAGGGATATCGATCGACCGCAGTCGGAGTAGTCACAAATACGGAACCGTATGGATCGATCGCAGGAGCACCATTATTCCAAAGAACAGTGGTTACAAAAGCCAACACGCCAGCTCGTGGCTTGCAAACGGTTATGGTCAATGTGGCATGGGATGATGATGCGCATTCGACGTCACTCTCGACTATATTGGCGGAGTAGGTTCAATCTGATGACGGAGTTCAATAATCAAGGATTCACCCTCATAGAAGTTGTCATTGCTCTCGCATTAAGCGTGATAACTGTAGGCGCGATTTACACCATCTACCTTGGCCAAGTAAAGAGTGAAATTGTGCGAGAAGATAAACTAGATATGCAGCAACATGCGAGAGTGGCAATGGATTTGATCGTTCGTGAACTGAATATGGCCGGCTATGATCCCCGGCATGTCAATCAAGATGAGAATTTGAACAATGACTTTGACGGAATTGCCTACCATCCAACACAGCTAGTGGTCAAAGCAGATCTCAACGGGAATGGAAGTCCGACGGATTCAAATGAATCTATTCAATTTTCACATGATCCGATTACATTCACGCTACGACGAGATACTGGAGGTGGAAGGCAACCGCTTGCCGAACATGTTGAGAAGTTCTCAATAAAGTATTTCGATCATACAGGGCAAATAACAACCAACTCTCAGCAGATTCGACAAATAGAACTGCATCTCAAAGCACGGACTGAAAGGCCAGACCCTCGCTACCCACTCAACGGAGGTTATCGCACATTTACCTTGCAAGCACGGATTACTCCGAGAAATTTAGGTCTCTGAGTTGACGAGTCAACCAGATATGAACTCTTCAAGCCTCAGCAAGGATAATAACCAGTCCGATGCGCAAGGCATCGCATTAGTTGCCGCACTGATTTTAATGGCGGTCTTAAGTGTTATCGGAGCAACAGTATTAAAGGCGACGTCAACAGAAATTGGAATCAGTGGAAATTATCGGCGTGGACTGGAAGCTTTTTATCTTGCGGAAGCAGGAATTGCTGAGGGCCGAGTACGATTGCGAGGAGACATAACCAGTAATCCACAGCTGGTGGAAGATCCGACTAGATATTACGATGCTCGATGGACAGCATATATTTTGACTTCGGATAGCTGGAAGCCTGC
>JBMYWX010000172.1:0-2833 GCA_049607825.1 Nitrospirales bacterium | reverse complement strand
CATTCTATAAGCGACAGACAAATTATGTTCCTATCAGAGGAAATCAAACGAATTCTATTTTGAGGGTAAATAGCGTACAACGCAATCTTCCTTATTGGGTGAAGTTAAAACACAAAACAGAATATGATGCTGAGCGAGATGGCCATCGACCTGCGACTCCGCATTATGTTGATGGAGATGGAAGTATCAGGAAGCATACTCGAGCGAATCCCGGTCGTGTTCTTGTCTATGGCTACCCAACCGCAGATGCTCTTGAGCTTGTTGAATTCACGAACAACATACCGGTAGATGGGGTCTTCCCAGTCGAACGGGTTATTGCCTCGGCAAGCTTAAGGGGTGGGACGGCAACTATTGAAGTGGATATCGTCCATCCACCGGCTCCTCACGTTATTGCCGCAATCTATTCCCTCAATGGCATATCATTAACAGGGCCATTCAATGTAATCAGTGGAGATGATCGGTGTGGTGTTAGTCCCTCCAAACCTCCGATATACGTTCGAAGACCTTCCTCAATCGATGGGTCAGCGTTACTCCAAGGTTCACCGTCCTCTCATCAGCAAGGACATTTAATGGTTCAATTAGGCAAAGCCATTGAATCGTTAAAACGTGGAGCGATGCTCATCACTAGGGATCAGTTTAGAGTGAAGTGGGGAAATAGTTCGGCTCCAGTCACTGTCCTTGTCGATTCATCAGCTCAGAGAGGAGACCTCTCGATCAGCAATGTGACCGGGTACGGAATCCTACTTCTGGAGGGGGATGTGACCGTAAAAGGCCCAATTCAATGGCAAGGCCTAGTGATCAGTTCTGGAAAAATTACCATGGATGGAACGTCAGGGCCCATTCATATGGAAGGTGGAATGTGGGTGGACCAACTTGTTGATGTGGCGGGCTCACTCAATGTTGTATACGATAGCTGTACGATCAAGACCGCTATTCTCAGCAAGCCCGTAGTCGTCAGAAAGTGGAAGCAGGTGATGTGAGTAGAGAATTATGAAGAGTTAGATTCTGAGTCAGACCTCTTGGGGTATTTCATCGTCCAGGCTAATGTTAGCAATCCTAAGAGAAGTACTAAAGGAACGGGAAAGGCTCCCATTTCTCCAGCCCGTAGGTGCGTGATTGAAGCCCCGATCATAGTCACACTTAAGAGAAGCACTCCATAGAGTCTTCCTGCCTGAATAAACAGACACACTGCACCCAGTACCTCAATAATTCCTGTGACATAGACAAACCAGAGAGGATACCCCCAATGAGCAAACTCTTCAGCATGTCCGACAGGGTTCCAAAGTTTCTCTCCTCCGGCAAAAAGAAAGAGGAGCCCCAACAGAATCCATAGACTTGTTTTGACGATCTGTTTCATTTTATTTAGATTAATATGACTTTGCGTCAGAATTTTCAAGATGATAAAACTACTTTAATTTGTTCCGAAAAATAAGTCTACTTATACGACCAAATGATTCTCATGGAAAAGGTGAAGGCTTGTCCTTGTGAAGAACTTCGTGTATGACTCTACACCAAGGCAGGTGTAGCATGCGTACTCATAACCCAGTAAAAAAAATAAATTATGAATGTTTTGCCCGCTTGCGATAAAGGTATGTGATCGGCATGGTTAATGTCGTGAAGATTGCCACAATTCGGATTCTGGGAATAATCTTGTTGCGATAAAAGTGAATTGGCTATAGTTCTCGACTACCCATTAGCCTTTCAGTAAAATCTTTTTGATAACTCAAGTAAAGGAGAGCCCATGAGGCATAGATTCCATTTGAGTTCAACATAATTGACGCGATCAGTGGGCAAGGCGACATTGTTTCGCCATAGGCTCAGTCTACGATTTACAAAAGGAGACCTAAGCACATGACGGTTCAAGCTCAAACGCATTCCTTTCAGGCCGATACCCAAAGACTCCTACATTTAATGGTTCATTCGCTGTACACCGACAAAGAAATTTTTTTACGAGAGTTGATTTCCAATGCCTCTGATGCGTTGGATAAAATGCGGATCGAAGGTCTTAGACAGCCGGAGTTACTGAAAGACGGCGAACCTCTAGAAATTCGAATCGATACTGATCCGCAAGCTCGCACACTGAGCATCCACGACAATGGTATTGGTATGAGTCGAGACGAAGTCATGTCGCATATCGGTACGATTGCCAAGTCCGGTACGCGTGAGTTGATGCAGAAACTCAAAGAAAATTCAGATGCTGACTCTGCAACCGAATTGATCGGACAATTTGGTGTCGGTTTTTATTCGGCCTTTATGGTTGCCAGTAAGGTCACGGTGGTCACGCGTCGGGCCGGAGAAGACACCGCGTCTCGCTGGGAGTCAACTGGCGAAGGCGAATATACGCTTGAAGAAACGGAACGTGACACCCATGGCACAACGGTGACGTTGGAATTGTTGCCCGCTGACAGCGAAGGTGGAATCGAAGATTTTACGGCTCAATGGGTGCTCTCACGCACCGTGAAACGTTATTCAGACTTCGTCACATTTCCCATCATTCTTAAGGTCGTACGCGAAGAAGTTGAAAAAGACGAAGAGGGCCAGCCTAAACCTGATGGCAAAACGTCGACGGTGATAGAAGACAAAACCCTGAATACGATGAAGCCGATTTGGACGCGAAGTGATGTCACTGATGAAGAATATGCCGAGTTTTACAAACATGTCTCACATGATTGGTCCGAACCGATGAAAACGTTACGTTTTCACGCTGAAGGTCGCATTGAGTACCAGACACTCTTATTTATCCCTTCCCAAGCCCAGGGCGATTTGCACTACAACGCATCTGAGTTTGGGCTTCAACTCTATGTGCGACGAGTACTGATCATAGAACGTTGCG
>JBMYWX010000171.1:6935-7141 GCA_049607825.1 Nitrospirales bacterium | reverse complement strand
ATGGGCCATAAGGCGGACCAGCGGATCGGTCACTTTTAACGAAAAATACCGTTTCCCAAGAAGAAAATCTTTTGTCCCGGAATCGTGAGCACAGGCATCAAAGACTAGCCCTAATTCTCCGTTATCTGTTCTCCCGACGCCAACTCTTCCCCAGGTCGATACTGTTACACCTTGCTTTAATGCTTCGGAATTGTTGGCAGGACCGA
>JBMYWX010000171.1:0-6925 GCA_049607825.1 Nitrospirales bacterium | reverse complement strand
AAATCTGAGACCTAGTCAAATCGGCCTTAAGCACTGGCACTACTTGCTTTTGAATATTGAGGGATGACGATCCGGCGGCATCACCACTACTAAACTGCATGACCCAAATGGGAATTTTTTGAAAATCAGGACGTGACGCTTCAAGTAGTGCATCTTGGGCGAGAGAGGACGTGGAGATCCACACGTTCCCGATCAATGTCAGACAAAGAATGAGTAGTAAACTTATGAAAATTCGAGTCATGAGGAAGACTCCCCTATTCTAAATTTATAATCAATGTCTAAAGATGATGACTTAAGATCTTTTGGAAATGGTGGTAATGGGTTTGCCGCTCGCACTGCCCGTTGTGCAGCCGCATCGTAATAGCTATTTCCAGACCCTCGTTTAATGCCCAGATTAGTGACTTCACCAGATCGTAAAATTCGAAATTTTAAGATCACTTGTGGATGATTTTGTGCCATAGAAACTTGGGGCGCTACCCATTTAGCCTTAATGAGTTCGGTAATCAAAGCAAAGTACCGGTTCTGGGCAGAAGAACTTTGAGTCGTGTTAGATGTAGATGAAGCTGATGACCCTTCTCCAGCCTGTGTCGCAGTGACGACTTGGACCTGTAGTCGTTTTTTGATTGATTCAATTGGAGTCACATCAGGAACCTTGAGTTTAGCAAGTTGCTGATCGATCTTCGCTTGGAGTTTCGAAGGTTTTGATTCAGGAGATGGGCGAGAAATTGGCGAATCCTGTCGTGCAGGAGTCACCTTTTTGGGTCGCGTTACCTCAGTGGGAGTCGAGCGACGTAGCTTAGGAATTTTTACGGCATCAAGGACCTGTTTCAGTGAATCAGCCAACCGTTTTTGCTTGACTGCAGGCGGAGGAGAAACTGAATTTTGAGGTGGTTGGACCTGTGCAAGCTGCGGCGCTTCAGGGGTTGAAGTTGGTGGTGTCGGAGAATTCTTTGGCTCCGTCGGTGTGACTCGTGAAGGCTTCTTGCTTTTGGTGCTTGGTGTTCGAAGCGGTGGAACCTTGACGGATTGAATTGTCTGCCTCAAGGTTTTGGAAAGTTTTTCAGTTTTAGGAGTTGGCGAGTCTTTTCGATTGCTTCTCCTGAAGGGTTGTATGGGAGTGAGAGTTGGGGCTTCAGGCGGAGCTTTGATGGCCTGGAGAGCTTTTTGTGTTTCCTCTCTTACGTTAGGTTCTGCTGATATTTTCGGTAAAGTTGTTGGCGATATATCTTTCTGTGGAACAGACTGTGGCACAGGGGGAGGCTCAGGAATGGATACACGTGGCTGAGCGGGTAAGCGATTGGCTCGAGCCAACTTTGGAGCCGATTTGGGTAGTTTGATTGCTTCCCGCACATCTTGGGTTTCAGTTGGGACCGTAGCTGTTTCGATGGGTTCCACTGCAGGCTGCCGTGAAGGTGCTGTGAGTTCATTTGGAATAACCACAGATTGGACCGCCCCTGCAAAGGATTCGGAAAGTTGTTCAGATGATGCTTGAGTTGGCAAGGGAGGTAATGGGTTAGCTTTAGGTTCTGGTGGACGCGCCTTAGTCTTTGGAGGTGCACTACGTCGTGCGTTCCGGACAGGCTTCTTTTTTGTTGACGTCGCCTTGGAAGGGGCAAAGTCAGACAAATCAATCAGTGAGACCTCGTAAGAATGCAGAGGCTTTTCAATCGATGGGGTAAATTGCAAAGTGGTCAAAAAGGCAATTATTAAGAAATGAAATGCAAATGAGCCTGCTAACCAACGACGAATTGAATCGTCATCGCCAGAAATGTGCGATGACAAGCTAGATGCAATGAGGCTGGATGACTGTTCATGCGTCATTGGAGAACGGAAATCTACGAGGCACCAGAAATTTTTTGGCTTGTCATCTGTTCTGCTTTTTTGGGACTGGTGACCATTCCAAGCCGGTCAATTTTTGCTCCTTTGATGGCATCCATCACCAGAACGACAGTCCCATACGGCACGGTGCGATCAGCTCGTAAATAGACAGAGACCAGAGGATTGGCAGCTTTTGCGTCTCGGAGTTTTGCTTCAAGGTCAATAGGACTGATGGCGTCGTTTCCCAAAAGCAGTGTTTGATCTGGCTTAACGGTCACCACTAATCGTTCTTCGGCTGTAATCGTGTTCGAGGTGGAGGTTGGTAGGGTAATGTCTAACCCTCTGTGCAACATTGGGGCTGTGACCATGAAAATCACCAACAGAACCAGGACTACATCAACTAACGGAATCACGTTGATCTCGGAAAGAAACCGTCGATTTCTTGATTCAAATGTCACCGTGTGACCTCAGCTGGTTCTTTTGTTTCAGTATTCAGCCCTTCGACCATGTTGAGAAATTCAATGCCAAATGCCTCAACTCGAAATACTGTCTTTCTAATTTTAGCAAGGAAATAGTTGTAAGCAATGACTGCGGGAATAGCGGCAAAAAGACCTGCAGCCGTAGCAATAAGGGCTTCAGCTACTCCAGGAGCGACGGATGCGATACTGGCGGAACCTTGTACGCCGATTTCACGAAAGGCGCTGATGATTCCCAGCACAGTTCCAAGAAGGCCTATAAACGGTGTAAGGTTTCCCGTGGTTGCCAAAAAAGGTAGGTAGGCCTCTTGTTGGCTAATTTGATTTTCCATAATGTGCTGGGAAACTTTTTCAAGGTAATGACGTTCGGGAAACCGGTCTGATGGAGTATGACTGATATTGTGAGTGGACTCGAGAAGATCAGAGGTTGAAGGCAGTCGATCGATGATTCCCACATAGACAGCCGCACTTGGACTGGCTTCCAGGTCCTGGGCTTCTAGTCGGAGTTCAGCAAATTCCTGTGTCCGCAACTCATAGGCTTGTAGGAATTGCGTTTCTTCTTGTTCAATCACGCTGAACCGTCGCCATTTTTGGACAATGATCGCCCAAGATACAACTGAGAAAATAGCGAGCGTGAGCAGGATCACAATAGAAAGTGACCCAAGTGAGCCAAGTAATTCCATAGGATCTGCAAATATCATAATGAGTTTCTTCGCCTCCTACTGATAAATAGGTCGTTGATGAGTCTCGTTGGGAATGCTAATAACGTACCGGTAAGGCAGCTTCAAATGTGGAGTGGATGGCGGGGCCGACGGGATTTGAACCCGCGACTTCCAGATTGACAATCTGGCGTCCTAACCTGGCTGAACGACGGCCCCGAATATCCCTAAGACAGGGCAAAATGCCCATTAATTGTTACCGAGGAAGTTGGTTGATTCGTAGTCTTGTTGGCTATGGATGACTACAACATCAGACAGAAACCATTGCCATCATAACATACGTTGGCTGGTAGGCGGAACAGGGATCGAACCTGTGACCTCTGCCGTGTAAAGGCAGCGCTCTCCCAGCTGAGCTATCCGCCTAATTCATGATGATTACACCATGAGACTTCACAATTATATCAGTCGGCTTGGCGTTGTCAACTAGACCAATTAGATGACTCCAAATATTTGACATGGATCGTTAGGGCAAGTATAAGGCACGGCAAGTCTAGGAGAAGAGTAGGGAAGCACTTTTCCTCAATTGTTAACATAATATGATTAGGGATATTGACTATGGGCTATAGAATAAAGACCGATGCACCTCCTGGTGGAGGTATGGATGAAGCAGACATTCTCACTGGGAAAGACCAGTTTCTTTTCTTTGTCGAGCAGAATCGGAATGCTGTCTTAGCGAGCTTCTGCCTTATCCTTGTTGCGGCGGCAATCGGAGGGTTTCTGGTGTGGCAAGATCGTCAGGCGACGCAAGATGCATGGGTGCTTGAGGGGCAGGCTCAAGCCCTCTATTTAGATCGATCACTTGAAGATGGAGAAGCCTCAAAAGGAAATATAGATAAAGCCGCTGAGCTCTATCGACAAATTCTTGAAGAATATCCGAGGACGACTCCCGCGCAAAGCGCATTGTATCTATTGGGCAATAGTCTGATGGAGAAAAAAGAATATCAAGGTGCAATTCAATCCTATGAACAATTTCTTGAGGAATATGGTCGGAATGTTATGTTGCAGGGGTTAGTTCGTCAGCGATTAGGATATGCTTATTTGCTGAAGGGTGACCGAGGAAAGGCGGTAGAAGCGTTTTCTCAGATTTTAGCCGACCCTGGAGCCTTTAACCGAGACCAGGTGATGTTTGAGTTGGCTAAATTAGAAGAATCCGATGGGTCGATGGATAAAGCTCTGGTTCGTTATAAAGATCTCCTCATGCAATTTCCCACATCTCCCTACGCCAGTGAAGCAACTCTTCGTGTACAGGCACTATCACCCGAAGATCAGCAGGCTCAATCTTCCGAAAAAGATTCAGAAACCTTGCAGGATGAAGATTCGACAGAATCTACTGAGCTTGAGAAAAAAGTAGAAGACGCGGAAGAAAAGAAGTAGAGATCTATTGACTGACGAGTAACATATGACCAGCGCGAATGGCACTTGTCGTGAGGTTGTTCAAGATTTTGAGGTCAGTGACACTCACGCTAAACCGTCGAGCTATTGTCCATAGGCTATCGCCTTGACGGACGCGATACCATTTCGTCTCTCCCTTTGTTCGACGGGGCTGCTTAGCTCCTCTCACTTGTAATTTATCTCCCACATGAATGAGATGCCCAGATAAGTTATTGAGCCTTTTGAGCGCCTGGGCCGACGTACCAAACTTGTGGGCAATACCTGACAAGTGATCTCCACGTCTCACAGTATACCAACGAGATTTCAAATCAATTGGACGGTTACCTCCACGTACACGGAGCCGATCGCCGACACGGATGAGATTTCCTGAGAGCCTATTTAAGCGTTTGAGTGCTCGGACTTTCATCCCAAATCGCTTAGCCACGACAGAGAGACTATCTCCATAGCGTACACGATACCAATCAGTTGGTGGTGGGGCAGGTTGTGTCCAAGGTTTGATAAGGTCATGCTGTTTTTTGACGACTTCTCCCATCCCGACCGGAACCTTGAGGGAATATCCCTGTCGAAGCCCTGGAACGATACTCCGTCGAAGTTCTGGGTTCAGCTCTCGTAAATCCTCAAACGAAATCCCGGTGGTCTTCGCGACTGCTTTGAGATGAACACGTTTACGGATCTTTACTTCATCATAGCCATAAGGGGTAACAGAGGCTACGGAAAATCCATAGTCGGATGGGTGTGAGGCAATTAAAGTTGCGGCGATAAATCGCGGCACATATTCTTTGGTTTCGCGACGGATATACCAGGTCTTGCGAATTTTCCAGAAGTCCCGACTCCCTGTTCTTCGAATGGCTCGACTAATCTTGCCTCCTCCAGCATTATAGGCGCCGAGGGCCAATGGCCATGATCCAAATTGGTCGTAGAGGTCGCGAAGGTGATGGGCTGCCGCGATGGTTGACTTGACGGGATCTCGCCGTTCATCCACGTACCACGTGACTTTCAACCCGTACATCCGACCGGTGGCCTTCATAAATTGCCAAGGGCCAGATGCCCGTGCTCGCGAATAGGCACGAGGATTAAATCCACTTTCTACCAATGAAAGGTAGGCCAGCTCACGAGGGAGTCCAAATTCCGCAAAAATTTGGTGGACCATGTGCTTATATTTTTCGAACCGATCCAAATATCCTTGAAACCGATCAAATATTCCAGTCTGAAAATAATTAAGATTTCGTTCGACATGCCTATTCAGTACAAGTGGCACCGTTCCATATGGATGCGTGCTGGAATGAGGTGCATAGGTTTTGCCAGGTTGGAATAAGGGCTCGTAACGCTGTAGAGGCTGCGCGAGGTCCTGCGCAAACCCTTGGGAAGGGTCAAGAGTCAGACGGTTCCACTTGGCAGGATGAGACCATTGCTCAAGTGTTGGCAGTGGCAACTCAGCAAGGTAGCTGGAATCCACTGGGTCGGTGGAGTGATCAGTTTCTGCCTCAGTAACTGAAGAATTTTGTTTGCTGTGTTCGGCGATAGTGGATTGCTGGTGTGACGTATGTTGAGTGGCCTCAGCCGTGTATTCTGTATTCGAGACATCAGGAACAAATGAAAAAGGTCTTTCCTGACGAATAAAAGGGATGGGAAGTGGCTGGCGTTCATCAACGGTTTCTACCCCCGCATCCTTGGCCATGCGGTAAGATGGGAGGTCTTGCATGCTCGAGTTTGGGACGGCGGAGGTAGATTGTCCCAATGCTGCTGACAAAAACAGCACTGTACATGCAGGTATGGCAACCCCCGACGTCAAAAGAAGACGGGACCCATGGCAGATTTTTTTGGTTAACTTTATCACGTTATAAGACTTTTCGGTTGTTTGATGCACAACTTTACAGCGTACTAAGCATCTGGAATTTTGTCAATAAAAAGAAGGGTAGAGAACAAGGTTCGGGTAGTTCCCAAAAACGCCAAATTTATCAAGGAGTGCCTATTCTTAATAGATGCACCGTATTGCTGTCATTTAAATCGCTAGAGATGAGGATTTACAGGAAGGGCCAGCGTAAAATACCGGCCTTTTTCTTCGTGCAAAATACCTTTGAACGAGAGTGTCGTGATGACATCGTTGAGTGGAGTAATTTCCTCGTCCTTAGGTTTCTGGATCTCGTTCTGTAACGCTTTTCGAATGTGGTCAAATGTACGAGGTTGCTCATTGCAATAATCAATGATAAAGGCAGCAGGCCAATCAAAGCGTTCACTCGTCGGTGTTATCTGTCGTCCATCATAGACTGTGACATAGCTTATCGCTTTTGAGTAATACAAAAATGGACGATTATCGGAAAAATAAACACTTCTCCAGTCATTTACGGCTTTGACGAGTTGACCATATATTTCTGTGTCGACCTTCCAATCCGCTTCATAGTCAAAGTCGTAGGCAATTTTTGAAAGATCCACAGTCCGTTCATCATAGACATAGCTGTATGCCGTGTCGGGGCCAAGAATGCGAATGCCATAGTCTTCGGGCCTCATATAGTAAGGGCT
>JBMYWX010000170.1:0-7254 GCA_049607825.1 Nitrospirales bacterium | reverse complement strand
TCCAGATGCAGTGGAATGGAATTTGGGGATATGAAGGAAACTCACGCCCTCAAGGGCATATCAAAGATAACTGCTACACTCCTCAACGCAGACCAAGTTTATCTGAACGAGGTATGTTGTTTAGTCCCAGGGATTGGGTGCGATAGCACGAGAGCTATTGCTTGGGAGACGATAATGAGAGCTTCATAGACTTCAGTAAAACTCTGATTTGACCAAACAAATTTTCATCTTTGGGTTCACCGCTAGACCGATCACAACATATTCAATCCTCTACAGAAACAAAGAGTGAACTTGGAGAACGTGTTTGGAACCACATCAAAAACGAGTCAATATTTGTCCGCCCACCAATCTCTATTTACATAGCAACAGTCAGAGGTTTGCCCTTCCTATTATTACTCTCCCAATATTCTTCCCCTTGAACTCACGGTTCTCAGTCACGTTGTAAGCACTCCTGTCAAGCAGACAATTCATAAATAGCCTAATCCATCTCTAGACGCTTTACCTGTGCTTGAAAAGTCTGAATGCTTTACTGCTCCGAGATAATGAACTTTCCCAAAGGAATCAGACCCACTTGCTCCGTCTCAACTTTCGTCACCCACCGTCGAATAGCAGTCTCTCGGACTCATAACGCCTGACACCCTTGGGTCAGGGTATAGCCTTGTTGAAAGACTAATGACACAGCATCCGCTTTAAACGCCGCCATAAACGTTCGTCGTCCTCGGTTCATCGCTCAATCTCATTTAGGTTGTTGTAGCACCAACTTAACAAGTGTCCAGGTATATTAGACCAATTCAATCATGATCTCATCAAAGCGAAGTCTGTTGGCACTCTTTTGGAAATTGCCTTATGAATTGTCTGAACGAAAACGAAGGATGTGAATCAACAAGCTAGCTCGAAGAATGCGTGCAAATTCGTAAAAAAATTCCATAATTGGATAGACCAACTAGGTCTGTTCGAAATATTTTTCCTGATTGATTACGGCCATTCCCCCTCTTTCATCTGTGCTCAAATTAAGAGCGCAGGAGGCGTTAAGTTTTTTTCTCTCGAGCCGATACAATCTCCTAAAACCAGGATGTGACGTACAAAATTCACATCTCATTTTTCTCGAAAAAGGCCAACCGTTTGAAAAACGGTGACGCAAAACCACGGATCAGGTTTGAAAAATTCCTGAAAGCCGGGTTGCCGAAGGAAAGATGTCGCCCCTCTTAGGAAAACCTTTCCCCTAAGGGCTCTTTCCGACACCTAAGAATTCGCGTCAATCTCTTCTTCTATTTCCTAATACTGTGTGTGTTCAAGAAGGCTTTGAAAAGAATTACACTTTTTAAAGAATGTTGAAGTCAGAAATATCACACTCATCTAGACTCATTTTTCATCATAGTAACAAGGAGAAGTAGACATGAAACAACATACGCCTCACGGTAAAGCCGCACTAGAATGTCCAGAACTCCAAAAGAATTGTGAAGTGACGTTCGAAGTCAATGTCTTCCGAGGTACCGAACAGGGAGGGATGGAAGTCACAGAGTGTTCTGAATTTTCACAAGACAACAAAAGCACACCCTGCAGACAAGACTGCATTCACACCAAAGAAGCCCAACATCTTCACGAACAGGCCATACAAAGACATCAGCAGGAACTTAGCTCCATTGGCCCAAATGTTATTGGATAGCGAAACGAAGAAATACACCAGTTTCATTCATCATCCTACTGAAAATTAATAATCCTAAAGGAGGCGACATGACCATGACACGATTCATGAAAGGGCTCGTACTGGCGACAACTCTGACCTTCACTTCCACTCTCGTGCAACTCCCTATGGCTTGGGCATCATCAACAACTTCTCAGGCTATTGACATGGAAATTACGGTGAAAGTGAATCAGAAGGGTTTTCTTAACAAAAAAGGCAAAATCTATACAAAGAAAAACATTCTAAAATTACCAAAAGGCAAAGTCGTCCGCATTAACTTTGTCTTTGACGAAAGTATGAGTAGCTTAGCTTATGGCGATACACACCAAGTAGCCATCACTGGAAAAAATGGTACGCAAGAGGCAGAAAAAATTTGGATGTGGAATACACAGTCGAGCATTACATTCCAGGCTGGGGAAGAAGGCTCTAAGTATCGAGCTTATTGTATTCTGGACTGTATAGGAATGGAACACCTCAATAATCTTGTGATTCATGTGGTATAAAACGTAAGCATTGACCTGAACTCACGTGTTTGACGACGCAGCAACGGGACTTGACTGTATGGGCTTTTGCCATGGAGCAAAACATCGAGCGACGTTAATCATCAAAACACCAGATCTCGTCAGCAACAACGCTTACAAGGAAAGAGTAAGTCGCTCTATAAGCCATCCCTACTGGCGGTGAGTTTAATTGGTCGAACCCATAACGGAGGCAAGTCTGTTTTCATTTCAATGTTTCGTTCGGAGGATGGGGAAAAGCTAAAGCTATTTTATACCTATCAAGTAATAACAGACTTGCCCCGTATTCCGTGAGGGGTTCCCACAAATACAAAGTCCAGAGCAGACTCACGCCACCATGACACTCACTCTGCAACCCAAGGGGTCCTTTCTGAAATGGACACCATTGGCTAGACTTGCAGATAGATTTATGGAGATATGAAGGGAGTCCACGCGCACGAAGTCACATTAAAGACCATTGCTACCATCCTCAACGCAGACCAAGTTTATCTGAACGGGGTATGTTGTGTAGTCCTAGGGATTGGGTGCGATGATATACAAGAGGAATGTTGGGGAGAATAGTACGAAAAATAAATAACAGGAAAAACCTCAAACCAAGTCCGTAACAAAATGGCAACGTCAACCTCATGCTAATTGTAAATGTTTTTGAAGTTTGGACATCCATCTTGCAAGACATTTTAATCGATCTTATCCTATCCTTTTAAGACGTAATAAAACCGTCTTCAGAAGTTACCGCTTTTTAACACTAGCCCAGCTTGGTAATGGGTCGGCAATCATTCTTTTTCCCATATTTCAATCTCGATAATTCACGGTTCTTTCTACCCCTGTTTCCCAGGAAAAATGGAGATGTCGCGTCTTATATTAATATGACAAAACACGAGAAATTCCGAATTTGAACCAGACAAAGGTATGTGACAACATTGAATATTTATATACTGATGAGCATATAGGAAGGGTCACCCGAAAGATCAAACCTGAGAAAAGAGGATGCTGGAGTAGGGAGCTAGTAATTCATCAGTGACATGACACACATTTGGAACAATACTATGTCTCAGGAGGTGTCTTTTCTGAACGACTCTTGACTCATGAAATTTACAAAACTTATTGAAAGCCAATGATTAGGCATTGGCATCATATTTGAATAATTCTACACCCGTTGAGTGTTTCTTTATATACGTAAGACTTGAAAAAAGTTGACTATTTACCGATCGGGGGCATATTTAAAAGTAGGATTCATGAACGACTGTGAGTCTTGTTCAGACAGGAATGATGGCCGAACGATGGGTTATGGCTAAGGCCGAGCAATACTAATACATTCGGCACTAAGTATTCGAACCTTACATTATCCAATGCTAGGATCAGATGATGGCCACCCATAACAATCAAACTCCCCCTCCCTTCCTTCCAACGTCTCCTCTCGTCTTAAAAGATCAACTCTATACACAACAGATCACGCAGCTTTTTGCCGTCGCACCCATAGGAATCATTGCTTCGGTGCTTACTGGTTTGATTTTGGTAGCCACCCTCTGGCGGGTGATTCCTCAACAGACATTGATCGGTTGGCTCGCCTGCGTTGCTGTAATCAATGTCACTTGGTGCCATCTCGTTTATCGATATCGGAAAACTTCTCCCTCATCTACTAATGCGTCATACTGGTGCACTCAATTTATTCTTGGCAATTTAGCTTCTGGATGTATTTGGGGTTCCGCAGGATTTTTTCTCTATCCCATGGCCTCTATTCCTCATGAAATCTTCCTCACTCTCATGCTTGGAGGAATGGTGGCTGGCTCAACAGCTATTCACTCTGCTTTACCAAACGCATTTTTCGCTTTTAGTGTGCCCACTCTCACACCGCTAACTCTCAGATTCTTTCAGCAAGGGGAGGAACTACATTTTGCGATAGCGGTGATGGCTTTGGTGTATATGGTGATGATGGGCTTTACCGTTCGACGTAATCATCACATACTCCTTGGAGCCATGACATTGCGCTATGAGAATACTCAGCTTCTCCATCAAGTGTCCATGGCTCGGGATCACTTGGAATCGCTTGTGGAAGCCCGCACAGCCGAATTGAAGACATCAGAAACCCGCTATCGAATTTTGGCCGAGAATCTTACCGATGTCATTTGGGTAATGGCCATAGATGGAAGCCACTTTTCTTACATCAGTCCCTCTATCATATCGTTTCTCGGCTATACACCCGAAGAAGCGAAAGCTCATTCTTTGGAACAAATGCTGACACCCACTTCAGCTCAAATGGCCCGAACCATTTTTGAGGAAGAGTTGGCCATGGAACAAGCTAGACATACTGACCCCTTTAGATCACGCGTATTAGAGCTGGAACACATTCGCAAAGATGGGGCAACCATATGGGCAGAGGTGAGAGGGAGCATTCTTCACGATGAAGATGGACATGTCATCGGCATTGTCGGTGTTACTCGCGATGTCACTGAACGAAAAAAAATGCAGAACGAGAAACAACGTCTTGAAGCGCAACTTCTACACGCTCAGAAAATTGAAGCGATAGGCACACTAGCGGGGGGAATTGCCCATGATTTCAATAATTTTCTCACCAGTATTTTGGGAAATATTTCGCTCGCCAACTATCCCGACACTTCTGGCCATTTGAGAGAAAAATTCCTGTCCATAGCCGAACAAGCAACATTACGTGCAAAAGATCTGACACTGCATCTCCTGACTTTTTCCAAAGGGGGAGAGCCGATTAAACAGGTGATAGCTCTCAATACCGTGATTAGAGAAAGTTCCCGCTTTTCGTTATCTGGGTCATCCGTAGCTTGTGAGTATGATTTACCGCCTGACCTCTGGCCGACGAATGTTGACCCAGGTCAAATGAGTCAAGTGTTCAATAATCTTGTGCAAAATGCGGTGCAAGTGATGCCGCATGGAGGAACTCTCACAATTTGCGCAGAAAACCTTTTCCTTGCGACCAAGGCAACAAGGTCCGTAGAGGGAAGGATCCCTTTAGCACCCGGGCCATACATCAAAGTGTCTTTACGTGATGAGGGGAGTGGAATTGCCGATCATCATTTATCAAAGATTTTCGACCCTTACTTTACAACCAAGTCCGATGGTCACGGTCTTGGCTTGGCCTCCGTGTACTCAATCATGAAAAAACATGGAGGCCATATTACCGTAGACAGCGAACTAGAAGTGGGCACTGAGTTTACCCTATTCTTACCAGCGTCACCCGAATCTCAGGTTTCGAGGGAGGAAGCTAATTCAACAATGAAGCAGGGAAGTGGAAGGGTGTTAGTCATGGATGACGATGAATCTATTCGAGCATTAGCGGGAGAAATACTCACGAGTAATGGCTATAGCTGTGAAATGGTAAAAAACGGATATGAAGCGATTAGACAATATGAAACGGCTCTGAAAAGTGACCAGAAATATTCGACAGTGATTCTTGATCTGACGATTCCTGGAAGCATGAGCGGAATAGAAACCTTAAGGCAATTGAAGAAAATAGACCCTGGCGTAAAGGCAATCGTATCAAGTGGTTATGCCCATGATCCCATTATGGCTGATTATCAAAACCATGGCTTTCTCGGTTTTGTCCCTAAGCCCTACTCTTTAGAGAAATTGAGTCATATCGTGTATGAGGTTGTCATGGAGCCGTCATCACAAGTTTGAAGAAGTCGAGGGGCCGACTCAAGATCCAGATGCAGTGGAATGGAATTTGGGGATATGAAGGAAACTCACGCCCTCAAGGTCATATCAAAAATAACTGCTACACTCCTCAACGTAAACCAAGTTTATCTGAACGGGGTGTGTTGTTTAGTCCTAGGGATTGGGTGCGATGATACGAGAGGAAAACTGGGGAGAATAGTACGAGAGATAAATAAAAGGAAAAACCTCAAAACAGGTGCGTGAAAAATGGAAACAGCAACTCTCGAACCAAAGGAAGAGCCAGCATCAGCCTGGCTCTTCCTGAGAATCGGAATAGGTTATACTGACACCGACTATGTCAGATTAATACAGCCAATACGCGCTTTATCCTTCGTGCTATCGTGAATCACAATCGATTGGGCATCGGGTTGCGCCAAACGACCATGGCTAGCACGGGCAGAACCGTCTCCAACAGCATTGGTCGTAAAGGTCAGCCATATTTCATTGACCGCATCCACTTTTCCGCCCTTCTTGTATTGATAGTGTCCGCCACCACCCTTTTGGTCACATGTAAGTTATGGACGTGCGATGGATATTTTTCGTGAGCATGAAGCCCGGCGATTTCTAACTTGACGGTTGTCCTATTGTGAGAGATTCGCCTCATTGACGCATTTCCAGTCAGCGCATACTTTCTTTCCGCTCCTGTTGAGGTTGTGATAATCGCCCCTTCTGTGACTTGAGCACCACCAGTCATGGCGTCATGTTTACCCATTGACTGATGTCCACAACCACCAACCATGAGGCCCAGGGCACTCGAAACTAGAATAGATGCCAAACCGGCATTCATAGAATTCTCCTTACATTAAAACATAGGTAAATAATAATCATTCAATACATCTAACGGTCTGTGAAACCGATGGACGCAAGTGCGATGCGCCTATCGCTCAGAGACAGTCAATCTGAATATTCCGTGCTTCATACCTTGCTCTTACAGTAACCTTATAGCCGATTCAATGAACTTCCCTACTTGAGGCCTTTGATACCAGGTTGAAAGTACATATGGTGCAATAGGAACATATTTGGATTCGCTATAATGCCACTAAATTCGACCAAGTCATTTTCACCATAAACTATTCATACTACTCACTCCTCTTTTGTGGAATATGGAAATCTAATAATTGTGGCAGAGCAAGTGCCTCGCCATATTCACGCTTTTAGAGGGATTCGACGGGGATCAGTATAATGTGGCGCAGGCCAAGGGAGAAACTTCGAACCAATTATTTCATATCCTTGAGGAGTGGAACCTAATTTTACAGAGCTCTGCGCTTAATTTCACTCCATCTTATTAAATTCTAACATTTGTTCTAAGAACGAAGTTTCCTTATTAATTTAGCTCAATCGGTAATGCTGAATAAAGGGGTTAGA
>JBMYWX010000169.1:0-7276 GCA_049607825.1 Nitrospirales bacterium | reverse complement strand
ACGACCTATCGTGTGACTGGAGGGTATCTGCATAAAGAGACAGGTACCAAGATACGGGGAAGTTATGGAACGGGTTTTCGTGTCCCTAACATCAATGAACTCGTATTTCCTGGCTTTGGTAATCCGAATGCACAGCCAGAGAAAAGTCAGAGTTTAGATGTTGGTATTGAGCAAATGTTGTTTGATGGGCGTGTAAATTTTCATGCGACATATTTTTGGAATCGATATAGAAATTTGCTTACAACAGTTATTAGTAATTTGGCCATTTGTGGACCTGATCCATTTTTCCCATCTTTCGGTGGGTCTTGTGTCAGGAATCTCGGGGTGGCTCGAGCACAAGGGGGAGAGTTTGGTGTCGATCTACAACTTGTAGAAGATTGGGTCTATTTAAAGAGTCTGAGTTTTCATGGCCAATACACGTTAACCTATACACGAGAATTAGAAGGGTTGAATCCCGGCTCTCGGTTGGCACGATGGCCTGTGAATCAAGCCAGTGGAATTCTCAGCATACAACCGGTAGAGCCTATTAAGGTTAATGTTGAGGTGCGGTTTGTCGGAAAGCGTTTTTCCAGAGAAGGTAATAATAGTCCTCTTAAATCGTTTGTCGTATTTAACTTAGCTGGCAGCTATGCGGTCAATAAAAATATCGAATTTTATACGAGAGTTGAGAATTTGTTTAATGAAAAATATGAAGAAGTGCTCTTTTTTGGAACACCTGTCAGGTCAATTTATGGTGGTGTCCGTGTAAACTTTGATGTTCCATTTTTCTCAGGGGCTTCATCGAATGAGTAGTTCATGACGTATCCTCGACTATTGATCGCTGGCACGCATAGTGGTGTTGGCAAGACAACGGTGACCTTGGCGCTCTTGGCTGCATTTCGATCCAAGGGACGTCGAGTGCAGCCGTTTAAAGTTGGTCCAGATTTTATTGATCCTGGACATCATAAAGCAGCATGTGGAAGAGAGTCTTTGAATCTTGATGGGTGGATGTTGGATTCACAGATCAATCGGCAGAGTTTCCTCTGTGCTGCTCATGATGCAGATCTATCGATTATCGAGGGCATGATGGGCCTCTTTGACGGAAGCTCTCCCGTCAGTGATCGTGGCAGTGCCGTTGAGCAAGCTAAGCAACTAGACATTCCGGTTCTTTTAGTCGTCGATGGCAGTGGAATGGCGCGATCAGCAGCTGCGATGGTCTATGGATATGCGACCTTTGATCCAGACCTTCAGGTCAAGGGTGTGCTGTTTAATCGAATAAAAAGTGATGGCCACTACCAATTACTAAAGGAAGCGGTCGAACAGGATACGGATGTGACGGTCGTAGGGTATCTGAGTCCCGACCCTGAGATTACGATTCCCGATCGACATTTAGGGCTGCAAACCGCGATCGAGGGCAAGAGTGATGATCTCTATAAGAAGTTAGGGCAGTCTGTATCGGAAACCGTGGATCTGGGCCTGATTGAACAAATCGCTCAATCGTGTAGTGAACTCAGTGATGACGGTCTGAGCAAGAAGATCCCTGCTTCCAGAAATAGAACACCTTCAATCAAAGTTGGTGTCGCGTATGATCCCGCTTTTTGTTTCTACTATCGGGACAATCTTGATCTACTTGAAGCTGAAGGCGCAGAGCTTCTGATGTTTTCTCCCATCAACGATACAACATTACCCGAAGTCGATTTGCTCTATTTGGGTGGAGGATATCCAGAAGTTTATGCCCAACATTTAGAACGTAATTCAGCCATGCGAACCGCGGTGAAGACGTTTGCCAAGGATGGTGGGGTTATCTACGCAGAATGTGGTGGACTGATGTATCTCACTTCTGCTCTCACTGATTTTGATGGACAGTCGTATGACATGGCTGGTGTTATTCCAACCTCAGTCAAAATGAGCCGAAGGACAATGACATTGGGATATCGTTCCGTTGAATGCCTGGAGTCTAGTATCCTTGGCGAAAAAGGTACAACCGTGCGAGGCCATGAGTTTCATTACTCGTCTTTAGTGCCGCAGAAAGGTTTATCATATGCAGGGGCGTTGACTGACGCTCAGGGTCGAGGTCGTGGGCAAGACGGAATCAAAACTGGTAATGTGGTTGCGCTCTACACCCATGTCCATTTTAAGAGCCAACCATCGATTGCTCGATCATTGGTTCAAGCGGCGAGTATGAAGGTTATGGATTAAAAGGAGTACAGGATGTCTGAACAAGATCATCAAGCACGGATGCAGCGATTGAAGGCGTCGGTTGATCGGCGTATTGAAGCGGCCCAAGAAGAGAAAGGCCTGTTGATTGTGTATACAGGCGCGGGGAAAGGCAAGACGACAGCTGCTCTGGGTATGGCGATGCGTGGTGTCGGCCATGAAATGAAGATCGCAGTTGTACAATTCATCAAAGGGGCGATTGATACAGCTGAAGAGCGTGTCTTAAAAGGGTTTGGAGAACAAGTCACCTTCCTTCGCATGGGAGAAGGTTATACCTGGGAAACGCAGGATCGTGCGCGTGATAAAGGTTTCGCACAAGAGGCTTGGAAGGCGGTGATGGGATTATTACATGACCCACAGTATGGAATGGTCATTCTTGATGAGCTAAATATTGCTATTACTCATGACTATGTGTCTGTTGAACAAGTCTTATCAGGTCTCAATGAACGTCCATCCATGATGCATGTGGTCATCACAGGTCGTGGAGCAAAAGATGAGCTCATTGAAGCGGCAGACCTTGTGTCTGAAATAAAAATGATTAAGCATCCCTTTCGGAAAGGCATTAAGGCTCAAAAGGGTATCGAATTTTAGGCGACTGAGGTCTTATGAGAATGAATGATGACATGGAAAAGGCTTGTAGCAATTGTGGAGTCATATTTGAGTGTTCGTCTGACTATGGATGTTGGTGTAATGATGTATCCTTGACCTCTGAGCAGTTATCATGGATCAAAGAAAACTATGACAATTGCCTCTGCCCTAGTTGCTTGCGTATTGTAAGTCAAGAAAAAATACAAAATTGTTAGACATGAATATTCATGCGTTACTTGAATCTTAGATTTCATGAAGAATACGTTGTCACCTTTGAATAACGCCTTTTCAATCGATGAACGAGAAGCGGTATATCGCGCGATCTTTGAGCGTCGTGATGTACGAAAAAATTTTCTACGAAAACCTATTCCCAAAACGACGTTAGAGAGGATATTAAAAGCCTCACATCATGCAGGGTCTGTTGGGTTTATGCAGCCTTGGGACTTTCTTGTCATTCGGGAGACACACACCAAGCAAGCCGTAAAGCAATTATTCATAGAGGCAAACGATGGTGCCTCTCAACATTATCGTGGGTCGAAAGCTAAGTTATATCGTGGCCTTAAACTTGAGGGAATTGAAGAAGCTCCGATTAATCTGTGCGTGACTTGTACCAGACAGCGTGGTGGCCCACATGTTCTTGGTCGGTCAACAATTCGTGACACTGACCTGTACAGCACATGCTGTGCGATTCAAAATTTATGGTTAGCGGCACGAGCCGAAGGGATTGGCATTGGCTGGGTGAGCATTCTGGACTATGAAGCATTGAAAAATCTTGTTGGTATTCCTCGACCAGTGAAATTAGTGGCTTATCTTTGTATGGGCTATGTCAAAGAATTTTCCCTCAATCCCGATTTAGAGAGAGCTGGTTGGAGGAAGCGCCTTCCACTTGAGGACCTTGTTCATTACGAGACGTGGGGGCAGAAAAAAAGAAATGGAAATACGACGAAGAAAAAAACCTCTTAGTCAGTATGAAGTCTGGACTTACTTTACGAGTAATGTGCCTTTCATGCCTCGTTCAATATGTCGAGGTTTGCCGCAGACGATATCATAGGTGCCAGGCTCAAGTGGGGAGACAAATGTTCCTTCCTTGATTTCGCCAGCTTTTGCTTCGATTTCCCAGTAGACTTTAGCTTCGTCATCTTCTCCAAAGGGGAGGGTAATTCGGGTACCTTGTTTGAGTAAAACCCATTCATGTTCTTGCACCGTTGGATTTGAGAACTTGAGCCTCACATTTTTGCTTGAAGTAATGGTCCATGTGTTGGGCATAAACTGAAAGCCGGTTGTAGCGACTTCAATGGTCTCGTCGGTTAATTCACTCAAGGCTAGTGAGCTAATAGGACTGACACTGATAACGAAAAGAGCAAGAATAATTCTCAGCATGAGGAAATTCCTTTACGAGGTAAGCCAGTGAGTAAACTTAGATCGAGGCCAAGGCTTATCCATCCATGATGTGTCAGGGACTGGGCATGCCATGGATTCTTCGACAGTGCGCCACCCTGAAGGTATGTCGAGATAGGCAGTTGTTCCTTTGCGGGTGATCCATTGGAATGCATTGTTTTTTTCACTTGTCTCGGCAATGTTTAATGTCAGATTGCAATCTTGGGCGACATAATCGAGCACTTGTTGATGTTGACCATCCTTCCACAATTGTGGAGCGACGGATCCATCAACATTTTCAGGTTTACTGAGCCCAAGCGCTTTGGCTGCGGCGTTGAGGCCAACGCCAAAGCCTTTTTCACAGAAGATATGAAACAAGATATCAACGTGGGTGCGTGCCAAATGTCGACAGTCATCCCACCGATTCGATTCTTCGGCAAGGACATCAAAATCAAAGCCGAGGCCATTGAGCGTCACGATACTGTATCCGGTATTGACTTGGGTAAGGAGAAAGTCCACGAATGCAGAGAGATCATGTTGGGACATTTGAGCCGCTGGCGTGTTGTCAGAATTTCGTGAGTAGAATAACTGAGCGCCCTCTTCATGACTCGCCCAAGTCGCCGCACAGCAGATACCGAGTGGGCGATGTGCCAAGAGTTCCCCAAAGTCTTCCGGAAGTATTTTTGCCGTTTCAATGTCGAACGCTAAATATTTTCTTTTCATGTGTCTCTTGCCCTCCTAACTTAGGAGGTTATTGTAATGGACCTTGGGGTGACGTGTCATTCAAAACCAGAAAGGTCCCAATATTTTAGTTGTATCTTGAGGAGAAGATCATGAGAATTTCTAAAGTCTATACTCGAACGGGAGATGCAGGGAAAACGCGATTGGCTGGCGGCCAAGAAGTGTGGAAGGATTCAATACGGGTTGAGACCTATGGGACGATTGACGAGTTAAATTCCGTGCTTGGGCTTGCACGTGTTTTTAATAGTGAGGAAGAGAAAAGTGATGCGGTCGATCGTCTCGAGCAATCGCTTCGATGGATCCAAAATAAGCTCTTTGATCTAGGTGGTATATTGGCCACGGCGCCTGGAGAGACATTTCCGAACATGCCGACGGTCACAGCTGAGCATGTTCAGCAACTAGAACATATGATTGATAAATGGCAAGAAGACCTCGAGCCATTGAAGGAGTTTATTCTACCCGGCGGAGGAAAGATCTCTGGTTTTCTTCATCAAGCCCGTACAACATGTCGTCGTGCCGAACGCCTCTGTGTCACCTTGGCACGAGATGAGGATATCGAGGCGCATGTAGTGAAATTTCTCAATCGGTTAAGTGATGCCCTATTTGTGTTAGCTCGTTGGGTAGCCAAAACTCAAAATGAGCCTGAATATTTATGGGAACGAGAGTGAGCGAAAGACAAAAACGTAATGCGTGAGGCGAAAAAGTAAGGAGTAAAATATAAGGAGTAAAGTAAAGAGTGAAAGGATAACAGTGAGTCATGTGTCACACAAGAAATCCCGATTGTTTTAACTCATTCAGGCTATATTTAACTGTTACCTCCTTGCTATTCACTTTTCACTAAATTAGGTATGGCACGGGTATCCTCAGACAAAAAATCCCTCAAGAAAAAGCCTACTACCGCAAGGCGAAAAAATGAATTAATTTTTATTGTGGGAGGTGCACGATCCGGGAAAAGTGATCTAGCGTTGAAACTGAGTCGATCGCTTAAGCCAAAAGCCTTTATTGCGACGGCAGAACCATTAGATCAAGAAATGACCATACGGATTCGGAAGCACCAAAGAAGTCGTCGTGGTGCATGGGATACGGTGGAAGTTCCTGTGGAAATGAGTCAGTGGTTTCGAACGAAAGGAAAAGGCTATCAGAGTATAGTCGTTGATTGTCTGACTTTGTGGTTGAGCAATATTGTCGGAGACTCGAAACTTCGAAAAAAGTTTCCAAAGTTCCTCAAAGAATTTCTGAAGGCTGTTCGTATGGTGCCTGGTCGAGTGATCGTGATTAGTAATGAGGTGGGTCTGGGCATAGTTCCAGCCGATCCCGAGACTCGGCAATTTAGAGACCTGGCCGGCCGGATGAATCAGCAAGTGGCCTCAGCTGCTGATGAAGTATATTTTGTGGCAAGTGGCCTTCCACTTCGATTGAAATAATGATGGCTCCATCATCGCCCTTTTAGAGAGAGAAAGTAACAGGCGAAAAAGTTCAGACGCATCTTTACTGGAAACTATTCTAAAATGAAACTTGATACCACGATTAAGAAAATCCATACATTAGACCATGGTCTTCTTGCGCAAGCGCAAACGAAACTCGATCGTCTCACAAAACCTCTAGGAAGTCTTGGGCGTCTAGAAGAATTAGCTGCTCAGTATGTTGCAATTTCAGGAGAAATACATCCGTCGTGTCCCAGGGCCCGAGTGTTGACGTTAGCTGCCGATCATGGAGTTGTAGCAGAAGGAGTGAGTGCGTATCCCAGTTCTGTGACGGCGCAAATGGTGGCCAATTTTCTTCAGGGCGGAGCAGCGATTAATGTGTTGGCTCGCCAAGTGGGCGCCGAAGTCCAGGTGGTGGATATGGGTGTTGCAGGCAATCTCGAAAACCTCACGGGATTAGTTCATAGAAATGTGTCTCACGGGACTAAGAATATGGCTTTGGGGCCTGCCATGTCTCGGGATGATGCTCAACGTTCAGTGGAAATTGGCATTGAATTAGTTGAGCAAGCTGTTGCCGAAGGAGTATGTCTTGTCGCAACGGGTGAGATGGGTATTGGCAATACGACATCAAGTGCAGCTATTACCGCAGTGATGGCAGCCCAATCTGTATCGCATGTGACGGGGAGGGGAACGGGGGTTGATGATGCAGGTTTAAGTAATAAGGTACGGGTGATTGAACAAGCTCTTCAGGTCAACAGGCCTCAAGCCAGCGATCCGCTTGATGTACTCTTAAAGGTAGGTGGCTTTGAAATTGGAGGGTTGGTGGGAGTCATTCTTGGAAGCGCAGCTTGTAAGATTCCGGTAATTCTTGATGGGTTTATTTCTGGAGCTGCTGCTCTTCTTGCTGTTGGTCTCTCACCAGCATGTCAGGACTATATGATTTCATCTCA
>JBMYWX010000168.1:0-7313 GCA_049607825.1 Nitrospirales bacterium | reverse complement strand
CGTTCATTGTAATTTTTTGAGTCGGTCTTTCGCGAGGGCGGCTCGAGTGGATTCTTCTGGAATATGCTCAACCAGGGCTAAGTAGGTTTCATATTCCTCAATGGACCGCCGCGGGTCGACCATTTCGTACGCTTCCGCCAAATTAAAGCGGGCACGTGCATAATTTGGTTGGAGGGCAATGGCTTTTTCTAAGGACGTGATGGCTAGTGAATGCTTTTTTAATTGGGTCAGGACAATGCCGAGACTGTTAAGGACGCGTGGTGAGTGGGGTTTGATCGTTAATGATGTGTCTAGTGCTATCCGCGCTTCTGCGAGTTTCCCCTTATTTCGTAGTGCGAGGCCAAGCCGATGATGGGCTTCGGCCTTGCGTGTTGTATCTTCAAGTCCTAATTCAATGGCCTGACGGTAAGCGTCAATGGCGATGTCTGGTTTTTTACCGGGACATGATTCAAAGAGTGCGACTTCACCTCTGGCAAATTGTTGCGTGGCGAGAAAGCGTGAGCTTTTTGGCTTGTTCAATGTTGATGGGGGCGATCCTTCAGTATTGGTTTGCCTAGACGTTGGCATAAACTGTTCTTGAGCTCCATCGAGAAGTCGTTCGTACGGATCAAGGACGACAACGGCAACAAGGAGTTGACCGTCATTGTCGTTGTCTTGACGGACGACATACTGCGTAGTCGTTTTTTCATCTCCAGTTCGGAACAATTGGACAGTATCTGGCTGTTTGCCTCGTATTAAAGAGTTGGCATTGGCGAAGAATTCCCTTGCAGGTGGTAGCAGAGAAAGAGTTCCTCGTAAGACAGGATAAGGGGTGAGCTGTAATCCTTCTGGATAGGCCGAGACCACGGCGACCAATGTGTTGTCTTTGTTAAAAAATAGCCATTGTTTTTTATGCTGAGGGGTTGTCTTTTCGATCTTCCACTCTGAGCCCGATCCCCAAGAGCTTTGTTGATATACTTGATCTTTCCATCGAGCACCAATCACGGCCTTCTTATCACACAACCGTGTCAGGCCAAGAATGTCCAAGTCGCTGGCAGAGGGCGGCAGATTTGATTCAGGTGAAGGAGGTCCACCTCCACAGCCCACCAGTAGTAATAGAACGAGTATAGATAGTCCAAAATACTTTGAGGTTTTCATGAAAGATAGAAGGAAATTGAGGCGAGAGGGAGCTGTGTGAAGAGTAATGGCCCTAGAGTAGAGGAAAGTTACAGACAATTCGAGGAAGATCTCCAACCGTCCTATGTGTAGTCAGTGACTGAGTTCACTTTTTGCTAGCTTCTGGGCTACTCAGCAGGTCTGTGTCTGTTGGACTTCGAAGGTCAATGTACCGTCTTGGTGTAAGCTGGTGGGCGATACTGGTATCGAACCAGTGACCTCTGCCGTGTGAAGGCAGCGCTCTCCCCCTGAGCTAATCGCCCGAGCTGAAAAATTCTATCACACCAGTCTGAAGGGTATCAATGAATGGTGAGGTCGGGAGTCTTGACGGTTTATCCTTTGAGGAGTAGTGTGATGGTATCGTCAGTACTCTTTAGTTCAAAAATGATCGGAGCGATTTCTATGGACAAAAAAGAGCGACAAAAAGATCATCAGTCAACGGATACGACTCACGAGACAGATGAGGCCCAGGCCAATCCTAAGGTAATTAAAACTGGAGAAAAACTCAAAGAAGACATCGATGACCTTGTGGATGAGATTGATCAGGTGTTGGAAGAAAATGCCGAAGAATTTGTAAAAAACTATGTCCAAAAAGGTGGGCAATAATTCCCTGTGATGTGCTGTTCTCTTTTCTGTTCTCGCATGCCCTAACTCTCTCCGATTAAGACGTCCTCTATTCCTCTGAATCCATATATCTCCTGGCTTTGCGTTTACAGTATAATGAGTTGCATGAAGCTATCCTGTTCGCTTGTGCGCGCAGGATCTGATTAATTTTCTGATACCGAGAGTACGTTTTTAGCCTGGGAGTCTGTTAGGTGATGAGATGGTGATGTCGAAAAAATGGAATATACGTTCAAGCGACCCGGCACAAATAACACGATTAGCCGAAACCTTAGGCCTCTCCTCTATTACCACAACGGTGTTAGTGAATCGCGGATTGGGTGAAGTCGGTTCGGCTCGTCAGTGGATGTTTCCTGATGATTCAACTGTCCATAATCCTTTTCTGATGGCGGATATGGAACGTGCCATTCATCGTCTGCACTTGGCTATTAAGCAGCAAGAGAGAATTTGTTGTTTTGGTGATTATGATGTTGATGGTATTTCAGCCACCAGTCTCTATTTGTTGTTTCTACGGCAGCAAGGGGCTCAGGTCGATTTTTATATTCCCGATCGAAAGCATGAAGGCTATGGTCTGAGTGAAGATGCCGTGAAACAGCTGGCAAACAATGGGGTCACGGTTCTTGTCACGATTGATTGTGGAACGAGTTCGCATAAAGAGATTCAACTCGCGAATGAGTTGGGTGTCGATGTCATCATTACAGATCACCACCAAATCCTAGGGGAGCATCCTCCAGCTTATGCCTTTCTCAATCCTCAACGCACTGATTGCTCCTATCCATTTAAGGGATTGTGTTCTGGTGGGTTGGCGTTCAAGGTTGCCACGGCCTATGCGGAAAAATATGGTGATCCTCATGACGTGAAGCCACTCATCGATTTAGCCGCGTTGGCTACGATTGCTGATATGGTGCCATTGCAAGATGAAAATCGTTGGCTGGTTCGAGAGGGTTTGCAGGTGATTGCCAATGGGGCTCGCCCTGGGATTGAAGCGCTCAAGCATGCGACAGGGATTAATGGAGTCTGTACTGAAGGAACGGTCGCGTTTCGACTCGCTCCAACAATCAATGCAGCTGGTCGACTGGCCCATGCTCGCTTGGGGGTTGAATTATTTGCTGGTGAAGATGAGGCGCATGCGAACAGTGTCGCACAGCAATTACACGAGCTTAATCTGCAGCGACGTGACATTGAGCAGGAAACGGTTGCAGAAGCTGTGACGATGATTGATGACTCACAGATTCCAAGTGTTGTTGTTGTTGGTGACCGCGGGTGGCATGTGGGCGTTGTGGGTATTGTTGCATCTCGATTAGTTGAACGGTTTTACCGACCGTCTGTTGTCGTGGCATTTGACGAGGAAGGATTTGGTAGAGGTTCGGTTCGTAGCGTACCAGGAGTGAATGTTTGTTGGCTGCTTGCTCAATGCTCGGATCTTTTGGATGGGTTTGGGGGACATCCTGCAGCAGCTGGATTGCAAATACGTGAAGTTTTATTTCCTGCATTTCAACAGCGTTTAGCTGAAGTGGCCTCGGCCAGTTTAGATAATGATACCCGCATTCCTGTTTTAAATATTGATACAGATATTTCTCTTCAACAGATTCACCCGAAGCTGATTCGTGAACTTGAACAGCTCCATCCATATGGTGTGGGAAATCCTGAACCGATGTTTCTTGGAGAAAACCTCAGCGTCTTGGAACAACGAATTGTAGGGGAGAATCATCTCAAGTTGGTTGTGCGGCAAGGGCGGTCTGTTCCATTTGAATGCATGGGTTTCCGTATGGGGCAAATGGATTGTTTTCGGCAACTGCAAGGACGAATGGTTGATATGGTGTTTATCCCAGAGATGAACCGATGGAAAGGTCTGGATCGTATTCAGTTACGAATTCGCGATATGAAAGTACAAGAGGAAGCGATGGTGCCGGCATGTTGATGTCTTCAATCACGGAAATCGATCAACTCGTTCAACAAGTTGAAACCTATCATCCTGAGCCTGATGTGGAGATGCTCCGTCGTGCCTATGCGTTTTCTGCTAAAGCTCATGAGGGACAAATGCGTCAGTCAGGTGAACCCTATCTGCAGCATCCCCTTGCAGTGGCGAGCATTTTGTCATTCTTGAAATTGGATGTTCCCGCGATTGTGGCTGGTCTGTTGCACGACACGGTCGAAGATACCTTGGCGACTCATTCGGAGGTCGAAGCTGAGTTTGGTAAAGATGTGGCTCGGTTGGTTGATGGGGTCACAAAAATCGGACAGATACCATTTAAATCGCATGAAGAAAAGCAGGCAGAGAATTTTCGAAAAATGGTTCTCTCCATGGCTGATGATATTCGTGTGGTGTTTATCAAACTCGCGGATCGACTTCATAATATGGAGACGTTAGAGCATCTATCTGAGAGTAAGCAGAAGCAGATTGCCCAAGAAACGCTTGAAATTTATGCCCCTCTCGCGAATCGCTTAGGCATCAGTTCGATCAAGCAGAAGCTTGAGGATTTATGTCTCCAATATCTGAAACCTGATGTTCATGCCATGCTTAAATTACGGGTAGCTAAACGTGATGAGGAGCGACAGGAATTCCTTCAAGTACTCATTGATATGGCGAAAGACGCGTTAGCTAAGGCAAATCTTCCTGGAGACGTGCAAGGTCGGCCTAAAAATCTCTACAGCATTTATCAGAAGATGGAGCGACAATCGATCACGTTTGAGGAGGTGTATGACCTGACAGCAGTCAGAGTCATTTCTGATTCAAAAATGAATTGTTATGCCATTCTCGGACTTATTCATTCATTGTGGCCGCCTGTCCCCGGACGATTTAAGGATTATGTGGCAACACCCCGAGCGAATCTCTACCAATCCTTGCATACCACAGTGGCTGGTCCTCAAGGTGAGTATGTTGAATTCCAAATTCGTACGGAAGAGATGCATCGCATCAATGAATATGGTGTGGCCTCCCATTGGCGGTATAAGGAGCCAGGTGCCGTTACGGGTAAAGACGAGAAAATTTTTAGCTGGTTGAGGCAATTTGTCGAGTGGCACAAAGACCTTTCCGATAATCGGCAATTTATGGATTCAGTTAAGCTGGATCTATTCCATGATGTCGTATTTGTATTTACGCCATTAGGGGAAGTGCGAGAGATGCCTGTTGGGTCAACGCCTGTGGATTTTGCTTATGCTATCCATACAGAAATTGGGGATCATTGCGTCGGAGCCAAAATTAATAACAAACTTGTTCCATTGCGTCATCGTTTAAGTAGTGGTGATATGCTGGAAATTCTGACCTCCCCCTCACAAGTTCCCCACAGGGGGTGGTTAAAGTTTGTTCGTACTTCTCGGGCTAAGGCCAAAATTCGACATTGGTTCAAGGTTGAAGAGCAGAAGCGGGCATTAGATATTGGTCGTCGCTTACTAGAACGAGAGTTTCGTCGGCATGACCTGCCCATGGCTGAAACGCTACAGTCTGATCAGTTCGTTGCGCTTGCAAAAGAACGAGGCCTTGAGACTCCGGACGATTTTATACGCTTAGTGGGATATGGTCGCCTACCAGCTAGCCAGGTCATGAACCAACTGAAGCTACCAGACAAAACGATAAAAGAAGGGGATGCATTGCCTTCAGTCTCGACACCGGAAAGCGGGGCTTTGAAGCATCCAGAGAAGTCGGTTACGGTGAAAGGAGGATCGGATGTACTGATGCAGCTATCAAAGTGCTGTAACCCAGTTCCGGGCGACCCGATTATGGGCTACATCACGCGGGGACGGGGCTTGAGTATCCATACTGTAGGATGTCCGAATCTTCAGGCTCTAGATTGGGATCACAATCGTTTGGTTGAAGCAGTTTGGGATAACAGTATCGAGGGGACGCATTCGGTCAAGGTTTCGGTGTTGACGATAGATCGGACGGGGGTGCTGGCAGATATCTCTTTAGCTATTTCAGATTGTCAGGCTAATATTACTCGAGCAGAAATTTCTACACGCGAAGATAGCAAGGCTGTTCTTGATTTTGTGATTGAGATTACGAATACCCTTCATTTGGAGCGGATGCTGAAAGGTATTGAACAAGTAGATGGTGTTGTGAATGCTAAACGAGTAAGAGGGTGGTAGTTCTGGTTTTATTAGCCATCTGAAGACTGAAGATGTATCTTAAGTTCGCTGCCAACTGTAATCTCAAAGTGCTGTGCCATTCCTGCCTTCAATTCAAGGACATAGAGTGATTCTTTCGGCGTATGGTAGCGTGGGCATCCTTCGTCTGTTCGCGTGCATATTGAGACATTGGGCTCTATGTGGACCACCTTTTCTGAGCTATCGATCCAAAGAATATCTAATGACATCTTTGTGTTCTTCATCCAAAATGTCCAATGGTCCGATTTGTTAAACACGAACAGCATGCCATGGTCGTGAGGCATATCTTTTCTAAACATCAGGCCTTGTGAGCGTTTGGCTGGAGTATTAGCAATTTCAGCTGAAATGACAGATCCTTTAGGTGTGTTGATAGTTGCTAAGCCTCTATTTGATGGATGCTGACTGTCGCATAGCCCCATCGTGGTAATAAAGATTTGGGAAATCACAATCATGAATAACAGTCCTGAAGACATAATCCTATGTGTTTTTGACATTCGATTGCCTTAGAAATATAAGAATTTTAAGTAGGTGAATTTCACTCGGGATTCAATCCTATGGTGCATAGAGAAATACTGTCAAGCAATTATCAGAGTGGGCCAGGATAAGCCAATTTCTTGAGAATAGGCATGCTGGATTGCTCCTCGATACGTTGACGATATATCTTCTTGACTGAGTACCTAAGCCACCGTATAATGGGTCCTTTACAAATAGGGCTATTGCCTTGCCTTGTGGCAATTGGAGGCCCACTCTGGCGGAGGCAAAGAATTTCTGTCGTGATGTTTTTTCGTGGGCTGCAAAAATGGCAGGATCTTTGTCCGTGGGCAAGTGGCCAACAATCCCACCTCCATCTCAGTTTTTCCCTGTTTCGAGTTATCGATCATAGGAAACTATAGCGGGCAGGTACCCAAGTGGACAACGGGGGCAGACTGTAAATCTGCTGCCATCGGCTTCCAAGGTTCGAATCCTTGCCTGCCCACCATAAAGATATTTGTGGATTCAAGGGTAAGTTTTTAGCTGAAATATTGATTAAATGTTGTTATCTGATGGCGGGCGTAGCTCAGTGGTAGAGTTCCAGCCTTCCAAGCTGGCTGTCGTGGGTTCAAATCCCATCGCCCGCTCCATTTTTCTGCAGGTAAGGGGCGTTGAGGCGCTAAGCGAGAAATGATTAAAAGAATGATTTGTGGTCATTCTTTTGCTTTTTTTCGTTTATAGAAATGGCCCACGTAGCTCAGTTGGTAGAGCACGTCCTTGGTAAGGACGAGGTCACGCGTTCGATTCGCGTCGTGGGCTCCATATATTTAATTTGGCTAGCGCGGTTTGAGAAGGTCCTGATCGGAATTAATATCTGCTTTTATTGTTGTTGAGATAGAGATAATCTGGAGGCGAGGATGGGGAAGGCGAAATTTGAGCGAAAGAAGCCGCATCTGAATGTG
>JBMYWX010000167.1:4865-7317 GCA_049607825.1 Nitrospirales bacterium | reverse complement strand
TTCCAAGTTCACCCGCACTGTAGACCGCTATTCATCTGCCATCGAAGGCAAGTTGCTGCAGCGCATCAAGTACGTCTATGTCACGCTGAATCTGGTCTTAGGCAAACGCCCAAGCCGCGTGGAAATTGAAACTTGGAGTTATGACAGAGAGGAAATATCTCGCTACGAACGTGATATTCGAGTTGTCGGCAATCTGGCCACCATTGGTGACCCCATATCAGATGAGGCTATTGACCCAAACAACCCTGATAATCAGCTTTCCGGAACTTCACTCGCAGATCCCTACATTCCGCTCAGCCTCCGCATTGTTGAATACGAAAACATCAAGGGCGACACTGGGGTGCTTCTTTGTTTCAACAACATGCTCTCCTCGTTGAAGAAAAGCAATCTAAGAATCGAATGCTCATGGCCATCGTTGAAGCTAATCAGAAGGCTAAGAACCTTAAAGAGAAGCAAGGTCTATTGTTGGCGAAGGCGCATTCATTAACAGTTTATAATGAGCAGCATACCATGCCGATTGCGGTTCTGGATGAAGTGAGCAGCAGTCTCGAGCCACTAGAGCTTTGGCTTTTGACTTTGTCGATTGATCAACCAGATGTATCTATTGAGGGGGTAGCCTTATCAAGTACGGATGTTTCAAAATTTATCGGGAATCTTGAGGACTCATCGATGTTTGGGCAACTCATTAGAATGGAAACGCATTCACGTCGTATTCAGGGAGAAGGCGTTCAGCATTTTACTCTACAATTTACTACAGCGAGTTAAGCATTTGGTCTATCATTGGCTACATACAGTTTTTTCATCACAACGTATTCTACTATTGGTCGTGCTAGTTGGGTTGATTGCAGCTGGATTTTACACCTTAGTCTGGCATCCAACGACGGATAAAATTCAGATGTTGGAAAAGAATATTCTTGAGATTCAACAGGAGATCAATGTTCATAAAACGCATAGGTCAGAATTTCAGCAAACTGATGCAAGAATACAAAAGGTGGAAGCTATTGAATTTTCTCACCATAAAATGGAATCATCTGTGATTCGACCTCATGTATTTCGGGATGATGTGATGAAAGTGGTTGATCGTTATGGAGTTCTGCTGACATTGTGGGAGCCTAGTCGTAGGGCATCAAAAGAAGAGAGCCCAATAGAGAAAGCACGAATACATGGACGATTTGAAGGTGACTATCATCAAATCGCACAAAGTTTTGCCATGATACTTCAGTTACCTTGGGTTCGGGAAATCAAGCAGATTCGGATTCATATGGTAGACTTGATTGCAAATGAAGAGAAATTGTTAGTCACGGACTTTCAACTTATCACTTTTTCCGATTCATATGTAGTGAAATGGCCACATTCTAGCCAACCTCAAGTAAATGGAATTTAAGGTTAGTGTCTGAAGACATTTAGCCAGATGATGTAGAGTGCAAGGTACACAAGTGATGTATGTTTTAAATTTTAGTTACATGGCAGCAATTCTTATCTTGCTCCTCTCGACCCACTGTTGGGCTCTAGAGAATGGCCAAGTAAAAACGGAAATAGCAGTGGTCGGTGATTGGCCGCTATCGGGTTCCTATACCTATAGCCCAGGCGACCGTCGTGACCCATTTCAGCCAAGGGTGCAGGAGATACAGGAAGTTACATCACAAGAGAACACTCCTGATGCCTTGCGCTTCTCACGGTCAGATTGGAAAATTCTTGGAATTATATCGGGTTCAACGGGAATGAAAGCCGTGCTTCGGAATGTAAAAGGGCGACGATATACAGTATCTCTTGGCGATGTGTTAAGCCCAAATCATCTGCGAGTTGTACGCTTGACCAATACCACAGTAGTGTTAGAGTCTTTTGCGGGGCAGAGCAAACAAGTCCAAGGTTTTATACCTCAAACCGTTGAGCTCATATTGAAATGATAGTTTCTTTGTCGTGTCTAATGGGAGAGAGCCACAGATCGATTCTACTAGATGCTAGGTAGTAAGCTGTTCAAGCGGGGTAGTACTGTATAGTTTGATGAGGAATTCCGTCAGCTCTAGAACAGATAGATTAACCGTAACTCGTGTAACCGTACGTCGTCAGACCAACAGTCTGACAGTTGTTCTCCATGGGCATGGGCAGTTTAGGTATCAAGTTGCCCTTGTTGATACTTATCAATTAGCTTTAGACTTTCCTGAAGCCTTTTCCTTGCTGAGCTTTCGCTCACTTTCGGTTAAGCATCGTTTTCTCAAAGAAATAGTTATCAGGCAGGATCCAAAGAAACTTCGTCTCGTATTTGCCCTCGTTCCCCATGTAAGATATGCAGTGAAGGTGGATGAACGTTTTCTCGCGATTCAATTCAGATTGTAATCAACTCGTAAGAATAATTCATTTGAGAAGGACTATTTTATGTTGCGGTATTTGAATGCAGGCGAATCCCATGGCCAATGTCTCATGGCTGTGCTGGAGGGTGTTCCCGCAGGAC
>JBMYWX010000167.1:0-4855 GCA_049607825.1 Nitrospirales bacterium | reverse complement strand
GCAGAAGAAGTCAATGCTGATCTCGTGAGGCGTCAGGGAGGCTATGGACGTGGCGGACGAATGAGAATTGAAAAAGACCGAATAGAGTTTTCCTGTGGCGTTCGAAAAGGCAAGACGTTGGGGAATCCGTTAGGATTAACAATTCAGAATAAAGACTGGAAAAACTGGCAGGACATCATGGCCCCAGAGCCAGGGCCACCAGTGACCGAGCGAGTTGTGACCCGACCTCGCCCTGGCCATGCAGACTTAGTGGGAGCGATTAAATATGGACATCGTGATATTCGCAATGTTCTAGAGAAAGCTAGTGCGCGTGAAACGGCTATTAGAGTAGCTATTGGAGGGGTTGCGAAAGCCTTGTTGGCCCAATTTGACATGCGAGTCGTGAGTTATACTATGGAAATTGGTCGTGTTATGGCACCGAATGCTGAAGACCCTCTGAAAGCCTATGAAGAAGCAGAGCAATCACAAGTTCGTTGTCATGATGCTGTTGCAGGTGATCAAATGATCGAACTCATTCGATCAGCAAAACACAAAGGGGACTCTCTTGGAGGCGTGTTTGAAGTTGTTGTTACGAACCCACCAATCGGGTTAGGTACCTATGCACAATGGGACCGGAGGCTGACCGCTAGGTTGGCCATGGCTGCTATGAGTATTCAAGCAATGAAAGGCGTCGAAATCGGGATGGGGTTTGAGTCTGCTCGTAGCTTTGGCTCAGAAGTCCATGATGATATTTATCCAGGAGAAGACGGAAAAACCTTTGTGAGGAAGACAAACAATGCTGGGGGTTTAGAGGGAGGTATTACGAATGGACAGCCTATTGTCCTGAGAGTGGCGATGAAGCCGATTGCGACATTATACAGTCCCAAAAATAGTGTCGATATTCAAACGAAAGAACCATTCGAAGCTACAGTCGAACGTTCCGATATTTGTACTGTGCCGGCCGCTGGTGTAGTTGGTGAAGCCGTGATTGCATTTGAAATGGCAAATGTGATGGTAGAAAAGTTTGGTGGAGATAGCTTAGAAGAGATGAAGCGTAACTTTGATGCGTATCAAGAATACGTCAAGTCATTCTAACCGTTACTGAGAATACTTGTCTCTCTCGCACTGCTTAGACAGGATTTTCTGAGTACAGCGTCTGTGTTGGTGCCAGGAGCGGATATTTGCGTTGAGATGTCTGATGTCATGAAATCACCTTTAAAGAAATCTAGGAGATTCACGGTTCCGGTCCCATTGGGGCCAAGAACATATAATATTCATATTCAAGAAGGCTTGCTCCAATACACTGGCCAGAGTCTTCATGAGTTGGGTCATTATGGACGTGTCGCTATTGTCACGAACCCCACGGTTCGTAAGCTTTATGGAAATGTCGTAAGCCGCTCTCTGAAGCAAGCAGGATTTCGTCCATTGTTTATTAACGTACCTGATGGAGAGCGAGCCAAAACCTTTGGGTGGCTGTCTAAAATACTTGATCAATTGGTTGCTCAACGTTTTGAGCGTTCTGATATTGTGCTGGCGTTGGGTGGAGGAGTCATTGGAGATATTGCTGGATTTGCGGCCTCAGTGTATCTACGAGGCATTCCATTTATCCAAGTGGCGACAACATTAGTGGCTCAGGTAGATTCAAGTGTTGGAGGCAAGACAGGGGTGAATCACCGTCTTGGTAAAAATCTTCTTGGAGCTTTCTATCAGCCGAAGATGGTATTGATGGACACCAATACCCTTCGGTCACTGCCGAAACGAGAATGGATTGCGGGACTAGCAGAAGTCATTAAGTATGGAATGATTTTTGATCGAAAATTCTTTCAATATCTGGAAGACCATATGGGCCAAATCCTCAGTATGGAAACTGAGCCAATCCAATATCTTGTGAAACGATGTTGTGAAATTAAAGCAGAGGTGGTTGCTAATGATGAGCGCGAATCTGGCTTGAGGAAAATTTTAAACTATGGCCATACGATAGGTCATGCGCTCGAGTCGCTGGGCGGCTATCGAAAATTCATTCATGGTGAAGCTGTTGGAATTGGTATGGTTCAAGAGGCTGAGCTTGCCAGCCATATAGGGTTCTGTTCTCCAATGGTTGCCAAACGGCAACGTGATCTTGTTCAACAAGCCGGTCTTGTTGGGCAGCTACCGTCCGTCCCGTTTACTAAATTTTGGGATGCGATGCAACATGATAAGAAGGTTCTCAAGGGGCAAGTTCATTGTGTGGTTCCCAAAGCTATTGGTAAAGTTTCTGTCATTCCCTTAGATCGAAAAACAGTCAAGCAATGGTTTGACCGATCTTCATCTCGCCGCCCTCGTCAACTTGATACGCATTCCTCTATTAACTAACCCGAATCTGTATTTCTTATGGGAAGTTCCCGACTTCAAACAGTAGATATTCTCAAGCAGACATTGCGTGAGCGGACACGAGAAGTCGAAGTTTTGCATCGAATTAGTGAGTCAATCAGCAGCACTTTAGATCTGGAAGCGGTTTTGAAACAGATCGTTGAAGTTGTGGTTGAGGTAACAAAAGCGGATGCGTGTTTACTCTATCTACTATCAGATCGACGTGATGAATTAGTGCTTCGGGCATCAAAAAACCCTCACCCCAAGTTGATTGGTCGTGTATCCATTGGAATCGGCGAAGGAATCACCGGCTGGGTAGCCAGAGAAAACGTGCGAGTCGTGATTCCTAAGAATGCAAGCGATGACCCACGCTTTAAACTCTTTAATCGTCTTCCTGAAGATCGTTACCAAGCTTTTGTGTCGGTACCGATTGAGGGCAAGGGAGAAGTTGGTGGAGTCATTAACGTGCAACATAAACGTGCCAAGCGATATGGGGGTGAGACACTAGCTCTCTTGTCAACGATTGCCAATCAAGTCGGAGGTGCGATAGACAATGCTCGTTTGTATGAAGAGATGCGCTCACGTGCATTACAATTAGACACCCTCTCTCAAGTGTCTGAAACCGTTGTGTCCGATCGGTTGATTGACGAAGTGCTTCAACTGATTGTTACCACCACTGCGCAAATGACCAACTCAAAAATATGTTCTATTATGCTGTTGGATGAACAAAAAGGGGAACTTCGAATCGAGGCAACACAAAGTCTCAGCGAAGCATATCGTCGAAAGCCAGCTCTCAAGGTTGGGCAAAGTATCAGTGGTCGTGCGGTGAAGGCCCAGCAGCCATTCTACGTGTCAGATGTTACAACAGAAGGTGATTACTTTTATAAAGACCTCGCTAAACAAGAAGGGTTGCGTTCATTGGTCTCTGTGCCAATGATGATGAAAGACAAAACCATTGGAGTGATTAATAGTTATACGTCGTCTGTCTATGAGTTTTCTACTGAAGAAATCAAGGCATTACAGGTTATTGCCAATCAAGCTGCCGTAGCGATTGCACACACGAAAGTGGTTGAGAAGTCATTTGAAATGCAAGAGGCCTTAGAGGTCAGAAAACTCGTTGAACGCGCGAAAGGCTATGTGATGGAATCGAGAAAGTTGTCTGAGCCAGAAGCCTTTCAATTGATTCAACGGCAAAGTATGAACCTGCGCAAATCAATGCGGGAAATTGCCGAAGCCATCATACTTTCGGAAGAACTACAAGCTGCTTCCAAAGGGAAATAAGCAGGTCATTACGCTCAAGCATGCCAGGATCGTCGTGTTCTGATATGCTTGACATGTGATGAGAGTGGTTGGTAATGCTTCCAGAGTCGAAGTTTCCTTCGAGACAATGACGTCTCATCAATTGAGTATCTATATCATCAAAACAGGACAAAGGCGTCCTCGCTCTTGACGGAGTGAAGGGCGTTTTTTTATGAAAACCTTTCGACTAGCTATGGTGCAAATGAATCCCGTACTTGGGGATTTAGAGGGAAATACTCGATCGATTTGTCGATGGATCAAAGATGCACGAAAAGCAAACGTAGATGTCGTAGTATTTCCTGAATTGGCCGTAACTGGGTATCCTCCTGAGGATCTTTTGCTCAAGCCAAGGTTTCTTTGTGAGGCCATTCGCATGGTTGAACGCATTGTGAAGGAAAGTCGAGGTGTCTGTGCCGTCGTCGGTTGCCTATCGAGTAACCAAAGTCATGAACCATCTACAGCACAAAATATTCCGTCTGCGTTGAGCCGCTTATACAATGCAGCGACTGTGATCGCTGATCAGAAAATCTATGGCACGTATGCCAAACGCCATTTGCCAAATTATGGTGTATTCGATGAGCGTCGCTATTTTCACCCTGGCAAGAAAATCCCAGTATTTGAGATAAATGGCACTGTTGTGGGAGTTAATATCTGTGAAGATATTTGGTATCCAGATGGTCCAACGCGTGTGCAGTCACTTGTGGGGGGAGCTGATCTGATTCTCAATATTAATGCGTCTCCATTTCAGTCAGGAAAGAGTCAGGATCGCGAAAAGATGTTAGTGGCGCGGGCACGGCATAATCATGTGCCTGTGAGCTATACGAATATGGTGGGTGGCCAAGATGAACTTGTTTTTGATGGCAACAGCATGATCGTGAATGAGCATGGTGAAGTGATTGCTAGAGCGAAGGCCTTTCAGGAAGACTTTCTCGTTGTCGATCTTTCTCTCGGTGAGGACAAGGTTTCAAAAACATCTTCGAAGGCCATCTTGCGTGCAACGAAAAAGTTTGGGAAGCAAGTTGAGCGAATAGTTGTCTCACGCAAACGTAAGTCACAGTCCAAAAAATCTTTAGAACGAAAATCAGTACGAATGCTTGAGCCGCTAGAAGAAGTCTATCAGGCTCTTGTCCTAGGTGTTCACGATTATGTGAAGAAAAACCGATTTACGAAAGTCCTTATTGGCATTAGTGGTGGTATTGATTCGGCATTGACTGCAGTCATCGCGCGA
>JBMYWX010000166.1:7096-7327 GCA_049607825.1 Nitrospirales bacterium | reverse complement strand
CACAGAGTTAATTATTTTAGACTCTAAGGCCGGAAAAAATGTCCTCCCGTACCTTCCTCTTGACCGTCTAAAAAAATCACGAACAGAGACGAGAAAGGGAGGAGCTGGGTCATGAATAAGCAAAATATTCTCTTCGTCATCGTTGGTATAATCGGGCTCCTCATTGTCCTGGGTGTTTCTCCGATCTTCGTGGTTGACTTGACTCAAACTGCCATTGTCGTCCAATTAGGA
>JBMYWX010000166.1:0-7086 GCA_049607825.1 Nitrospirales bacterium | reverse complement strand
ACCGGTGAAAACGGTCACAGACCCGGGTTTACAATTTAAGGTTCCCTTCATTCAAGAAGTCACCTACTTTGACAAGCGTCTCCTCGACTACGATGCCCCCGCTCGAGATGTCATTACTCAAGATAAAAAAACAATTTTGATTGACAACTTTGCTAAATGGCGCATTATTGATCCACTACGCGTGTATCAGGCTTTCCAAACTCAACGTGGAGCGCTTCAACGCTTAGATGACATTATTTACTCAGAACTTCGAGTGGAGCTGGGACGACATGAACTAGCAGAAATTGTTTCAGCCAATCGTGCACTCATCATGAAAGTGGTATCGGAACGAGCCAATGAGATAGCCTCAGCCTATGGCCTTGAGGTTTCGGATGTACGCATTAAACGAGCCGACTTGCCTGAGCAAAATGAAAAAGCCATTTTCCAACGTATGCAAGCCGAACGCGAACGGCAAGCTAAACAATATCGAGCGGAAGGAGAAGAGGAAGCTCAAAAAATTCGTTCTGAGGCAGAGAAAGACAAAGAAATTATTTTAGCAGAAGCCTATAAAACAGCCCAGGAGTTCCAAGGCGACGGCGACGCGAAAGCCTTTAAAACCTACGCATCAGCCTATGAGCAAGATCCCAAGTTTTTTGAATTTCTTCGCTCTATGGAGGCGTATAAAAAGACGTTTAAAGGGAATGAATCCACAATGGTCTTAAGCCCTGATGCAGAGTTCCTTAAATACTTAAAGAAACGATAGCAACCTACCTCACTAAAAGAACGAGTTCCCTCCTTATCCTTTAAAGATTCCTGAACGCTTGCCCTATCATGGCTAATCCCGAACACGTGACTCTGCTTTTGGATGGTGGAGTAGAGACATGGAATAAGTTCAGGAGAACTAACCCCACAATTCAGCCAGATTTTCGTGAAGCTGATCTATCCGGATATGACTTTACGCTCATTGATCTTAGTCATGCCGATCTCACCGGAGCAGATCTGTCAGATGCATATTTAATGAGAGCAGATTTTACTGAGGCCATTGTCAACGAAGCTAACCTCACTGAAGCGGACATCATTGAAGCCAACTTCATCAAAGCTTCGCTCATAAATGCTACGATGATCATGGTTGATTTGAGTGGATCTGGACTGATTCGAGCAGAGATGGCTGGAGCAGATTTGAGTGACGCAAACTTAACCCGAAGCTCTCTTCCTTGGGCTAACCTTACCAATGCTAAACTCGTTCGTACCAAGTTACATCTTACGGATCTACGCGAGGCCATCCTGACAAATGCCAATCTTCAAGAAGCCTCTCTTCAAGACACTTCTCTCACCGGCACTAATCTACAAGGCGTGAATTTAGTAGGAACGAAACACGTCTCCATCGATCTTGTTCTAAAAGCTAAAACACTCTATCAAGCTTTACTTGACCCCTCCCTCCAAGAACAAATCTCAGAAAATGCCTTGCATTTATTAGAGCAACCGGAGAACTAATCAATCTTAAGAAAACACTGGTACTCACCTTGAGGTAGTTACATTAATGAGCCGTCTCCCCTCACGGAACCGCAGTAATCATGACATAATTTAGAATGGTCTTTGAGCTTCCTCCCACTCGGCTGAGCTGGAGCGTTAAGGCCCCATCCGTCACCGTCACCACTTGCTTAGTAACTTTTAGATACTGATTGACAGCCGTCGATTGCCCTGTCAGCACCGTAACCCCTTCAACCGCAATATGATGTGGCCCTTGCGGATAACTCGGGTCCCCACTCTCCAGTGTCACCTCATAGGTCCCATTAGGCAGATCATACCGCCAGTTGGCACTCGTCCCACGATCAAAATGAATAAAGGTATCGAGCCGTTGATCTCCGCGAGCATGGCGTTCCCGCGTATTCACCATTTCACTCCAGCCATAGCCGCGTGTCGCCGTATACACGGCACCATGGTCAGCTTGATAGCCCCCCGGCACGCTCGCAGCTCCCGGCTGAAAGTTCATGAAGATCGCGGGGAAATCTTCATTTACATTGATAATATTAACAACCTGGTTGCCCACATTATTACTAGAATCCTGATCATTCGAAGCAGATACAACAGCATGTATAGAAAACTGCCCAACTGTTGAACCTTGTAAAGTCAGAGTAAAGCTTCTTGTCGCTTGGCTTGGAACATCAGCTAAATCACACGTAATCTGGCCATTTCCATTGGACGCACAACTTCCATCGTTAACCGAAGTATTTAGCACACTAAGTTGCGTCGGTACTGTAACGACAACCTCAACATTCGTTGCTGAACCAGAACCGATGTTGCGTACATTCGTAGTATATTCAAAAGAGACTCCCATATTAGATTCCAATTGACTATTGGGGAGAGTCATTTGCAGATCACTTTGGTCAAAGTTTATCACCGAAATACATGACGCATTTTGAAGAGCTGGTTGCATTTCTGTGATACTACATTGAGAAAATTGATCAGAACCGTTAATAATCGGGTTCATCAAGAACGTTCCGGGTGTGCTTTCACATATTGATCCACTTTGGTTATCGTGTGGGGCCCCGAAATTATGCCCAAGCTCATGAGCCACCACCAAGGCACGAATCGTTCCTCCACCTCTCACTTCACTCACACCAACGCCAAACCTAGAACTACATAACGAATTGAGATACGCAATCCCAACCGTGTTTCCATTGAGTTTCCTCCCGGTAAATAATTGAGCGACTCCAGGATGATCAAATGTGTTCGAACTCGTCAATGCGCCAAATTGCCGGAGGAGAGTGAGAGGATCTGTTGATGTTAAAGAACCGTTATCGGACAACTCTTGAATCTCAACAAGATTAATTTGAACGCCCACTTGTTCGGAAAAAATACCATCAACCACATTGATCCGCGCAATCACGGCAGCGTTGGTAGATGTATTAAATGTTTGTTGTTGTGTATGAGAAAATTCGACGTCTGCAACAACAGTCATATCAATGTTGAGTAAAGGACCTGCGGCACCTGCGCTGACTCGTTCCTGTAACTCTTGCACAAGCGCTCCGTAATTATTCATTGACTTGGAAGGCATGCCTGAATGACCAAGTCCACATGTCGCCGCTTCTAATTGACGGGTATCCGAAAGTCGATAAATCCCATGTGCAGAAGAATGGGACAAAGAAAAACCTGGTAACGCTGGCTCCATCACTGACATTGGGTCAATAACGTATAATTCATAGCCATCCCAGATCATTCCATACCATTTTTTTCCAGTACGAGTAAGCCTCACCCATGACTGATCTATTCCATCAATCTTCCCACGATACAATTGGTGAGATCCCACCACTTTTTTTCGTTGCCTGCGGGATAATTTGGCCAGCAAGCGATCATTCGATTCCAAGATAAGATCAAAGGATTTTCCAAAACTTTCAAACGACCACGTCCAGGCTGAACTCTGAGTACCATGTTGAATATGATCAGCAGCTTTGCTTTCCAGCACCATTGGAGGCAGCACTTCGTGATAGAGAATCTCGAAATTCGTTTGTTCTCGCACAGAAGTCGCCACCCCATTATTGGCATATGCCATTTGCCCTAACAATGGGCTTACGATACAAAAGAAAATTGCTATCCGAGATTGGAAGATGGTCACGAAAAATCCCCCTTCATAATTCTAGAGACAATCCAAAGGTAGAAACCTAAAATAATAAAGCACGTGTAGACCAATAACAATAAGAACTGCAGGATCAATGAAGAGATAAGACTTTTGTTTTCATCGGTCTTCCATTCCTATTTCTGTAATACGTGACAATAGCATTCCAGCACGCTACCTGAGCTCAAGAATCATCACAGTCTTTGAGAACATACGTACATTCCTATCGAATTTATCTCATTGATATTCCTCAAAGCACTATTTTATATGTCAGAAAGTTTATGGGAAGGGCTGTTGCATTCGCCGGAGCGTCTGTATTCTGTTTGAATAAACACTACGGGTAGCACAAGCTTATCACTTAAAAAGAATTGGATTTCTCTGCTAAAAAATTCGATTCGAAAGGAAAACGCGTCTCTCTCGTACGCTAGAATCGAAACAGGGCATGAAAGAGATAATAGGCGCTGCTCTTATCCACGACGGATAATCACCACTTGCCCAATGAGATGAGAAGGAAGACTCGTAGCAGGCTCGACGAGATCAACTCGAGACCCCACACCCTGGACCACACGAAGTCCTGAGGCCGTTTCAACAACACCCTTTACACGTAACGCCTGTAATGCCGAAAATCGTTCCACGAGAGTCGATTCATCTAATCCACTCTCAACGGTCTGGACATCACTAACAAACGCTTCATGGACATGGTTTGAGTCACATTCATGTTTATGAGAGCGACGTTTCGCCAGGTCATCAGGATTCGGAGGAAACACGATTGCAGAATCCACAACTCCATTCCTGCTTTGCACAATGGGTGTACCAGGGGCAAAATCATGAAGCATCGATTCGATGCGACCTAATTGATTCGCTGGAACCAAATCAATCTTATTCAAGATTAAGATATCTGCTGAAGACACTTGCTGGTCAAAGGTTCCCTCTAAATCTCTTCCCTCAACCATTTGCTCAGCATTCACTACCACAATTGCCAGACTTTCCCCAGCCCAGCTACAAACAGGCTCCCGCCAAAACGTCGTCAACGTATCAAAGGGAAGGGCTACCCCAGAAGTCTCAATAATCACACGATCTGGCCGAACGCGTTCCCAAAGATCTTGAAGTGTTGTCAATAACTCATTTGATAGTTGGCAACAAACACACCCGCCCTCTAACTCAACGTACCCACCAGGACTCTCACTACTTAAGAGCGCTTCATCAATGCCTAGTTCTCCAAACTCATTAGAGACCACAGCAAGACGATGACCTGATGCCTGAGCGTCTTTGAGTAATCCGCGAACGACTGTTGTTTTCCCAGCTCCGAGAAAGCCAGACACGACAAGTGCAGGAACTTTACCATTCATATTGCTGGGTTCTTCCAATTCATGAAATTAGACTGCTAATACAGGAAGGGAGAAATTTGGCAAGGCACCTTAATTCGGGAAGGCCTCACACATCCGCCTCAACGGGTAAGAAATGGTACGAGGGCTGGTCTATGGATTGCCGATCTCATACATTAAGGTTACTGATGCCCGAACAGTAAGCTCTCCAGGTGAAACAGGAACGGATCCAGCATCTTCCATTGCCATGCTCATCATCGCTCGTCCTCTCGTGCTTCGCTGAGGAGTAGGCCCTGTCCCTCCTTCAGTTACGGCCAGAAGCTGAATTAATTGCACATTGAGGGCACGAGCTAGCGTTTGAGCCTTTTCACGAGCTTTTTCAGCAGCTGATTTCAGTGCCTTCATTCGAGCAGGTCGGTTATCTCGTAGAGCCCACCCAATATGAGAAAATCGATTTGCTCCTGCTTTTAATGCACTATCGACAACACGTCCAACAATTGTCAGATCCAACACTTCGACTGCCAGAGAATGACTAACCGTATATCCAATAATTTTTGGGATTTGAGGCATTGTTGACTGATTGGCCTGCCGTCGAGGACGAGGAGGGTACCGAGGCGTCACTGATAAGGAAGACGTTTGAATTTTTTCTTTCTTGATCCCTAGTTTTTGCAACCGGACCATCACTCGCCCCATCCTATCACGATTATCTTCTTGGACTTCCTCTAGTCGTTCACCGGCCGTTTCGACTGAGAGATTCACGATAGCTTTATCGGGTGCTAACTGAACTCGTCCCTCCTCTGATACCATCAAGGTCGGAGGATCATGTTGAGCTTCGTCTGCCAACGCACCATCAACTCCCACCATAATCAAAGCCACCAAGACTATTCCCAGAAGAAACCGTTGATACATAGTAGGTGTCATTGACAAACCTCATTGAATTTCATAAGAATGGTATCCATGTCTTTAGGTTCAACCAGTTCTACACACGAATTTGCCGCTATCCCTGACCGTCAATGTACATGGTGCCAAACGACTATGGCTAAACGGCTTGTTGGAGAAGGTCGCTTCATCCACTATACCTGCCCCAAATGCATTTTCCAACATACCTCGAAACGTGCAATTCCGGCTATCTGACTAGGCGAAGACCATCAAGACTGGTGTTGCCCATCCAACCATCAAGAATCTTAAGGGTTCTCAAGACCTACCTATAACATGGCCAACCCATCAAGAATCTTAAGGGTTCTCAAGACCTACCTATAACATGGCCAACTACAACGATTTCCCAAACTCGACAGTGTTTTGCAATTGAAGCCCGCAAGAAAGAAACGGCCAATGGAAAAAATTGGATACACAAACCTCGTGCCCCAAAAGACAGATTAAGGTTAGACCCATCTCCTACGTACGTTCCCATTAACTACTCAATCTTTGATGGTACTCAGAAGAGATTCGATACGATCTTGGCTCCACCAACATATGTACCAATAATGCTACCGATTGTGGGAAGAAGAAAAGCTAAAAATACTCGTAAGAGGCGACTTCGCCACCATCGCTTGGGAATCGCAATATCTTCAGCGACGCTTTGAAATTCACTCACCAAGGGAGGTTGGATATAGGCCTGAACAAACGCAGTCACATACCCTACCCCTACAACCGGTGTTAAACTCGTAAAGGGCGCTGAGGCAAATGCCGTCATAATCGTCAAAGGATGAGCCATAGCGAGGATTCCACCAAGGGCACTTGGAATGCCATTAGCCAAAATCCAAAAAATTGCATTTTCACCTGCAGCCATAGCCCCTTGCTGAAATCCAATATAGATAATGGACCCGACAATAATTGCTGGGATGCTCCACCCGACCCACTTCCAAGCACCAGAAACAGGCGGAATCACGTCTAACTCTTCTAAATTGACCGACTGCTGGGCTTTCAACGTGCGTTGAATCCCTGGCATATGGCCTGCGCCAATGACCGCGACAACTTTTTCCCCCTTCGCATCTTGGATTTTCTTGGCAAGATAACGGTCTCGTTCATCAATAAGCACAGATTTTAGAGTGGGAACCTCTTTTCCAAGCTCTTCCATCATATCTGAGAGGGCATCCTGCTTTTTAAGATCTCGAATCTCTTGTTCGGAGACTTGAGTGGTATCAAACACACTCAAGAGAAGTGACG
>JBMYWX010000165.1:0-7350 GCA_049607825.1 Nitrospirales bacterium | reverse complement strand
AAAAAGTTGAAGAAATAGGACGCTTAGAAGAGAAGTATCGAGATCTTATTGAAAATTCACCAGAAATGATTCATCAACTCCATGCGTCGGGACAGTTTGTGCATGTGAACCAAACCGAATTACGAAAGCTTGGGTATAGCCTCGAACGTATGCTCGACTTGTCGCTGTGGGACATTGTTCCTCCTGATGATCAGAAGGCGGTGAAGCACTATGTTGAAGGGCTTGGAGAACGGGAAGATCAAACGATTGAGACGGTTTTTGTGGCTCAAGATGGGACTACACTTGATGTAGAAATTCATTCAACTGCATTGATGGATTTACAAACAGGCAGCCTGGTGTACTCACGTGGATTTGTCCGTGATATTACAGAACGGAAAACTCTTCAACGTGAGATTGAGCGATATACGACTGGCTTAGAACAGAAGGTAACTGATCGAACGCAACAGCTTTCGGAGTCTGAGGGTCGCTATAAAGCGCTCTTTAATCTGGCCGCTGATTCGATTTTTGTGGTGAATAAAGCTGGTGAGATTGAAGCTGTGAACGAACGTGAGCGTGACATGTTAGGACATCCACAAGATGATATTCTTGGACAGTCAATCTTGGCCTTTATTGTGCCTGAGCAGCGTGATGCAACGGCAGAATTGTTGCAGCGCGTGCGGGAAGGGGCACTCCAAGTTCCGACCCGAGAAATTGCGGTGTATGATGCTGCGCAACAACCGCGGCCGGTTGAAATTGATGTGATTCGCATTGACAAAGGGCCTCATTCGTCCGTCATGGTGCAGCTCAGAGATATTGCCGAACGCAAACGTTTGCAAGATCAACTTCATCGTTACAGTGAAGCCCTTGAGGGGAAAGTTCAGGAGCGAACAAAAGAAATTGAGCAGGCAAAGCAATACATTGAGAGCCTCTTGGAAAATGCGAATGATGTGATTTATACCTTGGATCGCGATCAATGTTTTACCTATGTGAATAGCCAAGTTGAATCGTGGGGGTATTCGAAAGAGGACCTGCTTGGTCGTCCTTTTCTGACGTTGCTTTCGAAGCGCTATCGTGGGCGTCATTTAGAAGATACGCTCGATGTTGGCACCAAACAGGTCTATGAGGTTGAGGTAGTAAGCCGGACAGGAGATCATCGGTCAGTCTTTGTGAGTGCATCTCCGTTGTTCGATCAACAAGGTGAGTCTTTGGGAATGCTGGGTATTGCTCGAGATATCACGGAACGAAAAACATTGGAGCAGCAGGTGCAAAATGCTGAACGCCTAGCTTCCGTTGGTCAATTGGCTGCTGGGGTGGCGCACGAGATTAATAATCCACTTGGTGGTATTTTGAATTGTCTTTATAACATTCGACAAGGGACGCTAAGTGAGGCGCGTGCGCAAGAATATATGCATTTTATGGAGGATGGACTTCATCGGGTCCAAAAAATTGTTCGGCAATTATTAGACTTTTCTCAGCAATATCAACCGGAGCTTGTGGCGACAGCAATCAATCCCTTGGTGGACCGTGTGTTGGCCCTCACGCAGCATGCGTTGGTCGTTAAACGGATTGATTTACGCACCCAATATGATGATCAGTTGCCGATGGTCATGGTTGACCCACATATGGTTGAACAAGTCCTGACGAATCTTATCTTGAATGCCTCACAAGCGACGCATGAAGGTGGCAATGTCGTTATTCGTACACGACAGGTTGATCGTGTGTGTGAAATTGACGTGGAAGACACGGGGTGTGGTATTGCGCCTGATGTTCGTTCGAAAATTTTCGATCCATTTTTTACTACCAAACGAACCGGAGAAGGTACGGGGTTAGGCTTATCTGTGAGTCTTGGTATAGTTGAACGTCATGGAGGGGAAATGTTGCTTGAAAGTGAAGTCGGCAAAGGTTCCACATTTACCGTCAGATTACCGCTGTTGCCGGTGACGACTCCCGTGAAGGTGGCATGATGAGTCTTGGTGCAATTTTGGTCATTGATGATGAGCCGCTCATGCGGTTGTCGATGGTTGATGCGTTGCATGCGATTGGCTATGAGGTGCAAGACGCGTCAACTGGAAATGAGGGGTTGGACAAGGTTCGTACGGGTCGATTTGATGTAGTGATCACGGATCTTCGTCTTCCTGGCGCTAGTGGGTTGGAAATTGTCCAGGCATGTAAAGAACATCATCCCAGCACAGAGGTGATCCTTATTACAGCGCATGGATCTGTCGACACAGCTGTTCAGGCCATGAAAAATGGGGCCTATGACTATATCACTAAGCCATTTTCCATGGAGGAACTTCTTCTCATTGTCGAACGTGTGAGTAAAGTTGTGGTGTTGCAACGAGAAAATCGTGAGCTCAGAGAAGAATTAGAAAGTAAGTTTAGTTTCGGCGGGATCATTGGGAAAAATCGTCGCATGCAAGAAGTGTTGGAGAAAGTGAAGCTGGTGTCTGGCACTGATGCGACGGTGTTGATCTATGGCGAGAGTGGGACTGGGAAAGAGTTGATTGCCAATGCGATTCACCGCAATAGTCCTCGTTGTCAGCATGGAATGATCAAAGTGAGTTGTGCTGCGCTTCCAGAAACACTCCTGGAGGCAGAGTTGTTTGGGCATGAGAAGGGTGCCTTTACTGGCGCGCTGAAACAACGGCGAGGTCGATTCGAATTGGCGCATCAAGGGACGTTGTTTCTTGATGAGATTGGCGAGATTTCTCCATTGGTTCAAGTGAAGCTGCTTCGTGTCTTGCAGGAGCGTCAATTTGAGCGAGTGGGTGGCAATGAGACTATTGAGGTCGATGTGCGTTTAGTTTGTGCCACCCAGAAAAATTTAAAACGAGAGGTTGAGCAAGGGCGGTTTCGAGAGGATTTGTATTATCGCTTAAACGTGGTTCCCGTTCAGATTCCTTCGATGAGAGAGCGAAAGGAAGATGTGTTTGTCATTGCAGAGCACCTACTGAAGAAGTTGGCGACTCGTATGCAACAGGAGCCTAAAGGGTTTTCCCGGCAAGCCAAGGAGGTATTGATGCGGTATTCATTCCCCGGAAATGTTCGTGAACTCGAAAATACTGTTGAGCGAGCGGTGGCGCTTGCGCAACATGTTGATGAAATCCAAGCCTGGGATTTATGTGGGCAAAGTCATTGCTCGTTCATCAGTGGAGAGCCTCAGGCTGGATGTGGGTTTTGTGAGGAGCTGCATCCTGGGAAAAAAGCTCAAGGGGGTAACGGAGAAACGCTTTCGGCTGCACGCGAGCGTTTTGAGCGCTCACATATTTTAGAAATTCTCAATCAAACCGGATGGAGTAAAACCATGGCCTCGAAGGTTCTCGGTCTTTCTCGAAAGTCCTTGTGGGAGAAATGTAAGCGCTATGATATTTCTAGTGAAGGTGGACCAGAAGAGGAAGAGAAGTCATCAAAGGAAGAGATTTGAAAAGTTAATCCTCGAGTGTCAGGTGTTATTGATTGCTTCACATAAAAAAGCCCCCTACCAATTTCGTAGGAGGCTTTTTCTCTTATCAACCTAAGGCTATAAGGCCGAAGTCTTATTAGGTCTCGGCTCCACCTTCCCATAATTTAATCGTGTGGTCGGTTGACGCGGTGGCGAGAAATCGTCCGTCTGCGGAGATGGCAATTCCTCGGATGGCACCCTTATGCGGTTTGAGGGTTCTAAAGCATTTCCCGGTTTGTAGGTTCCACATTTTCACTGTACCGTCATCGCTGGCACTAATGAGAACTGTTCCGTCTTGGGTGACGAGAAGGTTTCGCACCCAGCCCGTATGTTCTCGCAAAGTTCGATACTCTTTCAATTCGGGCATATGGTACAATTTAATTGTCTCGTCTCGGCTGCCTGAGATCATCGTTTTGCCATCGGGTGTATAGACAAGCGCGCCGATCCAATATTCCATGGGTTTTTGAAATCCCCCATGATCGTCAACAAAGAACCCTCGGACCTCTGACTCTTCATCGTCTTCATCGTCTCTCCAGTGACCATTGTGTACCGCTATTTCTTCTCCAGCTGGGAGAACTTCATAATGACGAAGTTTTCCAATGTCAGTGCCAGATACTAAATGGATGCCGTCAGGCGAAAATGCTGTGCACACGGACCAATTGTGGTCATATTGGTCTTTGCCTAGCAGCGTCATGAGCTCTGTTCCGGTTGTGACTTCCCAAATTTTAATATCCTTGTTTTGTCCAGCTCTTGCTAACATGAGGCCATCTGGTGAGAAGGACATGTCAGTCACCGCATGGTCGTAGCGGGTAAATAACAAGCGCGTGGTTTCGCCGCTTGTCGGGTTCCACAGTCGAATAGTCCTGTCTTCGCTTCCTGTTGCCAGTGTTTGGCCATCTGGGCTATAGGCGACTTGACGAATATCGTGCGTATGTCCTCTCAGCGAGCGAAGGAGACGCCCCGTTTCAATATCCCAAATCCTGACATAACGATCGCTGCCTCCACTAGCGAGAGTCAGACCATCAGGAGAAAATGAGACGCTCCAGACACCTTGCGTATGGCCACGAAAGGTTTTTACTTCCCTAGCTCCAGTCTCCCAATGTTCAAGCGAGTTGAGAATAGGAATGTGTTCTTCTTCAGGGTTTTGGACCTCGTCTGGAAGGCTAGGAGGGGCTGCTGGACTAGAGGGATTGCTCATGGGTTACTCCTTAAAATGAATCACACGTAGAGATGCTATTAAATGACCTTTTTTGAATCGGGCATGTCCCTTGCCATTGCAATAGGGCGCTTTCTATAATCCTCATAGCTACCAACTCATAAGTTTTTGATAGTAAACAGCGCTTTGATTGTGAGTCAAGGTGGGCAATCATTCGGATTATCATTTTTAAACTAGGCTGCCGGAATTCGGTTGTCTAGTTGTTATTTTGGGGTCTAGGTCCCGTTACGGAGGATTTATGGAGATTCGTTTTCAACCTGCTCTCCTACAAGAGGTCATTGATTCCTTTTCTGAAAAAACTGAGCGTGAGGGAGATCCAACCTATTATAACGAGTTCCATGAGGTGGCCGACCCTATTTATGAGAAATTTTCTTTGGATGATCGAGAGCCGGAGTTTAAGAACGTCTATTCGCAACTGTTTTCAAAATGGGGTTTTGCTGATGTTCTCAATGAATCCTTTAATGAATTTCCAGCGTTAAAGGCAAAAATTGGAATTGTGTTAGTTCGAGGTGTACTCAAAGAGGATCAGGAAGGTGTTGATATTCTTCGAAAATGGGGTGTTGTAGAAGAGAAGTTATCTCGCAAATTTGAAGAGCAGGGATTAAAGGGGGTTGGTATCAAGTTAATTCCTCGTCGGTTCTATGACCCTGCTATTAATCGGTACCTTAGGCATGAGTTAACTCATATAGGAGACATGCTGGATGATGCCTTTGGATATGATGCAGATACGAAAGTTGGATTTAACCCTGGCGAAGAACATTTAATTCTTAACCGATATCGTGTCTTATGGAGTCTGCATGTTGATAGTCGTATAGCGCGAACGGGAAAGGAGCCGATGTTTTCAAAGGAATATCGGTTTAGAGAGTTTCGCACGTGGTATCGAAAGATTCTCCCGGGTCAAGTTGAGTCAGTGTTTGAGGGCTTATGGCAAACTGACTATCTGACACATGCAGAATTACTCGAAATGGCTTCGGATACGATGCGGGTTCTGGATCGGGCCGTAGAGGTTGAAGAGGGTGAAATTCCCGACCTTCCGACTAAGCCTCTGTTAATGCCTGGGTTCCCATGCCCTCTTTGTCGGTTCCCCACCTATTCTTGGGTAGAAGGTCTCGAAGATAAACTTGAGCCATTTGTACTTGATTACATTCAAGAAAATCATCCCGGTTGGGAGATTGACTACGGAGCTTGTGATCGTTGTTTTGAAGTGTATAAACTTCGTGCTGCGGGTGTCGTGTAATAATATTTTCATTGTGCCGTTTGAGCAGATTTCGGGCAAAGAGTTGACCTGTAGTCTTGATTTATCAACATGAAAAGCAGGTTGAGCGAGCATTCGTTAGTCATGTCAGAGTCTAACCAAGAGTCAACGTCAGGCGAAGTTGCTGAATTAGGCCGTCGGAACTTTATTAGGCAGTCAGTGGTATCTCTTGGCGTAACTGTTCAAGAGTACATGAAACATAGTGACGTTCCCGTCGAAGTGGAAAAGCCCGAACCCATTACGGAGCGAGAGGGTTGGTTGCGGCCTCCTGGTGCAGCTGAGGAGTCTGAATTTCTCGATCAATGTACAAAGTGTGCGGATTGCTTGGATGCCTGCCCCTATCATGCTATTCGGAAAAACGTTGTAGATCAGTACCCTGTGATTTTCCCAGATGAGAAAGCTTGTGAGCTATGCGAGGATTTCCCATGTATTGATGCTTGTGAAACCGATGCGCTCTTGCCAGTTTTGAGTTCTTTTGATGTAAGGATGGGGATTGCCAAGATTTCGTATCGAGATTGTACAGCCGATCAGGGCTGTAATGCTTGCGTATCGAAATGCCCTCATGAGGCCATTTCCATGGACTTTTCGACTTTCAAGCTGTCAGTAGTTGATGACCAGTGTGTTGGGTGTGGTCTGTGTCAGAGTATCTGCAGGACTGTAAATGATCGGATGGCTGTGAAGGTAGTGCCCATTCGAATGCTCGCTTGAAAGAGGGAGTCGTGGAAAGGAGGGAATTTTTGCCCGTTTCATAAGTTAATACTCGTAGGTGTTTCGCTGTACTTTTTAACTGTTCAGTAGGACTGTAAGCTGTAATGACAGGGCTTTTATGGGGTTTTAATGAATCAATGAAGGTAGCGAAAAACTGCTTGACTTCGATTGCCAGTTACCCTATCATCATGCCCCTCTACAATTGATAATAGTAGCCAACGTATTGTCTAATTCTGTCCAAATAATATTTACCTAAATAATAATGTTATAAAGATGTCTCATTGAACATTTGGTCGGAATAGATAAGAGAAATGGTAATGGTGAAATAATATGGAACTTACGAAAGAACATAGCAATGGTTCAGTTGTCGTTGCTGCAGATGCTCCGGTTAAAATATCTCCTAAAGATGCCCCTTCTGTAGAACGTGCTCTTTCACGAAGTAAGCTTTACCTTCTTCTATCATGGAGTTACCTTTTCCCTGAAGATGATGAATTCCTTGATTACTTGCAAAGTGGAGAATTTGTAGAAGATGGGAGAGCCGCTCTAGAAAATTTAACAAAGTCTTTAGAAAATATAGGTGGGTCATCTGCACAAGAAAGCATTGGAACCCTGGCTGGACATTTAGATAATATTCAAGAATGGGTTGAATCAGAAGGTTCTAACTGGAATTTGCAAGATCTGAGAGATGATCATCGGCGTGTATTTAGTAATGTCATCTCTTTAGATTGCCCACCTTATGAAACCCTTTTT
>JBMYWX010000164.1:0-7352 GCA_049607825.1 Nitrospirales bacterium | reverse complement strand
CCATTGATGGAAAAACCTTAGCTGGACCGTGGGAGATCGAGAACGTTTCGTCATTAATATTCGCTATCCTCGCAAGCTCCATCAAGATATGGAATTCCACAAACGCGTGCTTGTCACAATCCACCAAGAAGAACTATTCCCCATCCACAACTATCCGCATCTGCAAGACAAGCGGGCCGCCATCTATTCGGAATGAAAATGGCACCCTCGGCAACTTTGTTTCTTATTTTCGTAGGGAAAATTTGAAGCTGATAAAAGCAAAAGGTTTGATACCATGGACAATCTTCGATTAATATTAATCGTTGAAGTTGACGATGGTATTTGCCGTTTTTTATCTGCAGATATGGTATAAACGAATCCTGTCTTACAACAAGTAAATAGCCATATGACCAAATCTCATAAACGAAAAAACCCGGATGGGTCCAGACGTGCTCACCTCACCCCTTCCACTCAAGAGTCGAACCCGATGTCTCCGCTCGACATCGCACTACTTGTGCTTGTGGGGGTCGGAATCCTCTTAACTTCGTATCTCACCTACGTGGCGTGGTTCGAAGACCATCCCGCATTTTGTGCTGAAGGATCTGGATGCGACCTCGTACAGGCCAGTCGATGGTCGACGCTACTCGGAATACCGATGGCCTTCTACGGCTGGCTCACCTACATCGTACTAGCAAATATGATCTGGAATAGCCGATCGAAATCTAGCAGTGGGAAACCGTTACTCATTGTCGCCGTGTGCGGGTTTGCCATCAGTGCCTACTTGACCATTGTCTCTGTCGTAGAGATTGAAGCGACCTGCCCCTACTGCCTTGCATCGTTTGCCATCATCACAACGATAATGGTCCTCGCAATTGTGCGGCGACCGTCTAATTGGATTACATCAGTCAAAGAGGCCAGTGTGATCGCCCTGCTGATTGTGGGAGCACTGCACTTGCACTATAGCGGCCTATTTGATGCAGCCGCGGGGCCAGAAGATCCGCAACTTCAAGCACTCGCCATTCATTTAGCTGATACCGGAGCCAAGTTTTATGGCGCCTACTGGTGTCCTCGCTGCCAAGAACAAAAAGCCGTTTTCGAGGCATCCGCACATCGACTCCCCTACGTTGAATGTAGCTCTGGTGGACGCGGCAGCGCACTAACCAAACCTTGTGCCGCCGAAAAAATTAAGAGTTACCCAACGTGGATGATTAAAGACCAACGTTATACCGGCCTACAAACCCCGAGCTCTCTTGCCGCTTCTTCCGGCTTTACCTGGAAAGAGTAGCTGGTCTTACAGTCACGTAAACTGTCTACTCCGCCAGGCGGACCATAGATTCTTCAACAAAATCTGCGAAAGGAACAACTTGCGCCCATGAGCGATAGCACCAGATATCATGGTCCGGCATTCTTTTCATATGGGTTTCGACCATTCTTTTTGAGCGCAGCACTCTTTGCTGGTCTAGCAATTCCCGCCTGGGTTTTTATTCTTACTAGTGTGACCGATTTAGATTTTTTGTATGCACCCCGAGATTGGCATGTGCATGAAATGGTCTTTGGGTTTCTGCCTTGCGTGATCACAGGATTTCTGCTTACGGCTCTTCCGAATTGGACCGATCGCCCTCCGCTAAGAGGCTTACCACTCATATCCCTTTTGTCAGTATGGCTGATGGGTCGTCTAGCTATGGCCATGCCGGGAATACCGACTCTTGCCGCAGTTATCCTTGATGGAGTCTTTCTTATTCTACTGGCTGGCATTGTCTGGCGAGAGATTATTCTTGGCTCTGCATGGGATCGACTCCCGATGGGAATCGTGATCAGTCTCTATGCGGGCGCAAATGTGTTCTTCCATACATTGCTATTGAACAAGGCTGAAATAGACATGGCGACTCGAATGGCACTCTCTCTCATCATGATTCTTCTTGCTCTGATTGGTGGACGTATCACTCCAAGTTTCACTGAGGATTTCTTAGATCAAGAAGGAATCACCAGGCAGCCTGCACCTTTTTCTCGATTCGATGGCTTATCGATCGCATTCGTCGGTATCGCCGCCATTGCTTGGACGATTCATCCTGAGGCCACCGGAACAGGCAGTGCGATGGTTGCAGCTGGATTGATCAATCTCGTCCGATTGGGCCGTTGGCAGGGCCACACCACTTGGCGTGAACCATTAGTACTGATTCTGCATATTGGGTATGGATGGGTAGGAATGTCTCTACTCATTCTTGGAGGAGCAATTCTTGGTGTTGGGCTATCGACAGAAAATGCGGTACATGCCCTCACGACCGGAGCTGTGGGTGCTATGACTCTAGCAGTGATGACCCGAGCCAGTCTGGGCCATACGGGACGGACAAAGCATGCAGGTCCGCTAACAGTGTTGATCTACTTATTCGTTAATATAGGAGCCATACTTCGGGTCTTCGGTCAAAGTCTGTATCCGTCAGATATCATGCTTACCCTATCTGCAATCTGTTGGAGTGGAGCCTATATTCTCTTTGCCGTGGTCTACAGCCCCATACTTCTAGGGCCAAATATTGACGACTAACCACATCATGCCTGATAGTATCATTCACACTCGAATTATTTGTTCAAAAAGAGCACAATACGGATCTAGCATATTCAGGCTATCCACCCCTTCACCAAAGAAAGTTGTAGAACATTGCTTATACCATTCAGATTGCAGAATGCACCGCCTTGGATCTTGCGATTCCTTGCACTATCTTTGATCATATCGTCTCTTTCCGTGAATACGTGTTTCGCTTTGGTTATCCTCGAGCCAACACACTCGAGCACCTATACACCGGGCCAACATATTTCTGTTCGTCTAGATCCGCACGATATCGATGACCTAACGCAAGCAAAATTTTTCTGGTATCGCGAACAAGAAGACATGCTCAAGGAATCGGCCAGAGAAAACCTTGCTGGATATTTCACGCGTGCGGATGATCCACCTTTTGGGGGGAAGATCATCATTCCCAGAACTGCCCTTGGCCAACTACGGTTGCTGGCTGTAGGCAAGAAGGAAGGGGCCCAGTTTGGAAAAGATGACTGGGCCATTTTTGATGAAGTGTTTCTCAACATTGAACCGAAAGCTAAACTTCTTCGCATTGAGTTTGAAACAGACAAACCCTTAGGTTTTGGGAGGGCAGCGTTAGCCACAGTCTATGCAGACATTGATTTTCTAGGGACCATCGTCAAACTCCCTGTCGTCGGAGTATTTGCTGATGGAATTACTAGACCCATTCGAACGCGTACATCTGGCACAACGTACCATTCTTCTAACGAAAAAGTAGTTGTCATCAATCCTGATGGGCTCTTGAGATTAGTTGGAAATGGGAAGGCCACGATTCGTACAAAAAACCGAGGAAAAGAAGCCACGCTTGATGTCATCGTTGATATCAAAGACGATCCGAATGAACCACCAGAGGCAGACGCGGGGAAAAACCAAACCGTTCGAGCAGGAAAACGAGTACAACTCAATGCCCTTGGCAGTTATGACCCCGAAGGTGGGTCACTTCAATATCATTGGTCTCAGATTGGTGGAAGTAAGGTCGCATTACTTGATCCGTATTCCCCTAAAGCCAGCTTTCTCGCACCTCTCGTCGAAGATATCCGCACCTTTCGATTTAAGCTACGCGTCGCCGACATACAAGGGGCAGATAGTTTCCCTGTTTTTATGGATATTGTGGTTGAACCCTAATAAGCGTATCTCGTCGTTTGTATCTCGTCGTTCGCATCTCGTATTCACCTGAGAAATCTTTCGAGGTTCTTTAACGAGATACGATTCACGCTTGCGCGCCAAAGCGCTACAGCACTACAACGCGCAGGCACGAACAACGAGCGACAAACCAAAAGACACTGTCATAGTATTGGATTGAATTACTGTATTGGAAGTTTGGAAAGTACGACGGCGACCCCCGTATTGGGAATGGAGGTCGCCTCTTGTGTTGGATAGGACTAAGGCGTGCTCGCAGCTTCGATGTCTAAAATCGTGACATCAAAGTTGAGAGTCTTTCCTGCTAAGGGATGATTGAAATCTAAAACCACGACTTGCTCTTTGATTTCAGTCACACGCGGATGCACCATGCGACCCTGCGCATCTTTCCCTTGCAGTGTGGCTCCCACTTTTCTCGCCGCTTCGGGAATTTTATCAATCGGAACTTCTTGGACGGCTTTGGGATTCGGAACGCCATAGGCTTGTTCAGGTCCTACTGTCACTTGCTTCCGATCGCCTTTCTTCAACCCTTCGAGAGCCGTCTCCAATCCTGGGATAATTTGGTGCTTGCCTTGAGTAAATTTCAAGGGATCTTTGCCCACATTGGTATCTACGACCTTTTTGTCTTCTAACGTAAGAGTATACTCCATCGATATGACTTTCCCTTCGGACACGGTCATTGCTGTGTTTTCTTCTGACGATTCTGCCTGTACCAATGTCACAAAGGGTACGGCCATCAGAATGAGACAACACACAGTTCGTATGGCCAATGCGTTCAACGCCATGAGATAGATCCTCCGTATTAAAATATATGAGAAAACACCGTAGTCGGAAAAGATCGCGGAGTGCGGGAAGGTCAAGAAGCGAGCGGATCCAGACTAAGGACGAATTGATAAGAATAATCTATCAGATTATTTCGTGAATGGCTATGTAGGGCAATGCGAACAGGTATAAAGACATTGCCTTGCACTGGTTAATAGAAAAAACTCAACAAATAGCCATATGAACTTTTATGTCATACCACTACCGAAGACGATTTTAAAGTAACAAAGACAGGCCTTTGGTATAATTAATATGCAAGAAGGTTCTCACTAGGGAAGCAATAATGAGGCTTATCGATAGGACAACGATGCCATCATGGATTCTGTAACTCAACTCGCTCTTGGCGCTGCGGTCGGAGAGGCGACGCTGGGAAGAAAAGTCGGCAACAAGGCTATTGGGTGGGGTGCGATCTGCGGCACGATTCCCGACCTGGACGTCTTCATTCCCTTCAGTGATCCGGTCACAGCCTTCATTTCCCATCGGTCGTTTTCTCATTCCTTACTCACCTTGGCTCTCCTCACTCCTTGTTTAGTCTGGATAATCTGCCGACTTCACCCACAAGTGGCTGAACACAAGCGCAAATGGATGGTGTTGGTGTACCTCGCGTTGGCCACCCATGTTCTACTAGATAGTTTTACGGCATATGGCACACAAATATTCTGGCCTATTTCGTCCCACCCAATCATGTGGTCTTCAATTTTCATCATTGACCCTCTCTACACCATTCCACTGTTAGCTGGAGTTGCCTGCTCACTCATCATGAGTCGAGAGGTAAGACTTGGGCATATAGTCAATACCGTTGGATTGATCGTGAGTACACTCTATTTGTCGTGGACTGTCATCGCCAAATCTCATGTGGAGCATTTCGCCCACGAACGTTTAGCCACACAACAGATACCCTATACACAGATGCTCGTCCAGCCAACTCCTCTTAACTCACTTCTCTGGAGAATATTGATTATGGAGAAGACTGGATACGCAGAAGGGTTTTATTCAATCGTGAATCGACACACAGATATTCGCTTCACACATTATTCAAGTGACGTGCAATTCCTAGATACCCTCATTAATCATGAACCAGTCGAAGGCCTTCATTGGTTTACACAAGGATTCTGGGGAGTCACACAGCAAGACAATCACATAGTCATCTCGGACCTTCGTATGGGTATGGAGCCAAACTATGCCTTTAGTTTTAATGTGGGAAGGAGCCAACAAACAGGAATTTTGCCAATCGAAAGCACGCGCCGGGCTTCGACAACAAATTGGGGCGGAGTACTTGGCTGGGTTTGGAAACGAATGTGGGATGCCTCTGTAAGAGGTTTAGCAGAAACTCAAAATTAATTGTATAAACAATGAGAGAACGCGAATGGGTAGTTGTTCTGTAGCACGTGCTACGTGAGAACATGTTGAAAAATTGCCTCAAAAAAGTAGCAATAGAGAAAGATGGGAATAGGCAGGCCAATGAGGGTACCCAGTAAATAATGTCGAAAGCGAATGTCCGCAAGTGCCAACGCATAATTTAATGCCGGTAATGTTTGGAAAAGCAAACGCAAGAGGGTCACTGAAAGGATCGGGCGCTGATCTAATTGACTAAAAATTCTGTCGGCCCATTGGTTATTGAGACTGCGAAGAGCTGAACCACCCACCGCACGAATCAGAAAATAACTACCAGTCGCTGAGCACACCCCAGCCAATATAGTTGCGACACCGCCCCATTCTTTCCCCAATGCGAATACCGCACCCACCAAAAACACCCACCCTGGCACATGCAAAAGATTTCCGACACTGAAGGCTAGACAGAAAAAGACGAGGCCCCAAAAGGTATGCTCTAAAAAAATTGCTTTGATCGTTTCTGGAGTGAGGCGAGAACGAAGCCCAGTGGCTTCCACGGCCAGAAAGACCATCACAAAAAATATAACAATGTACAGAATCTTCTTCTTTGGGTCAGTGGTCAATAAAAAAGACATAGACTCATAAAATCAGGGATGAATAAAATGCTCAATTGCAATCGACTGTTATCATACATGAATTGAATAGTGTTCTTCTCACTCTCTTCACCCTAGCCTATTCTCAAGCAAGTATTCGGCTTGTCCACACTTGACGATCATTCAATTCTAAAAAATACACAATGCTCATACTCATCTCGGTTTAAATCTAGTAATAACTTCGACCAGACGACGAATACGAAAACTACAATAGCCCTTCTTCCTCACACAGTTGACAGTGGTTCGTGATCCTGACATCTTAGGACATTCATTCTTCACATAAGAAAAGGAGAGAGATGATGGGAAATACACTTGCAGGAAAGGTCGCTGTCATTACAGGTGGCAACAGTGGCATTGGATTCGCTACCGCCAAGCTGTTTCAGACTGAAGGTGCAACGGTCGTCATTACTGGTCGCAGACAAGAAGCCGTGGACAAGGCAGTGAAAGAAATTGGAGGGAATAGTATTGGCCTGGTGTCTGATGCGGGAAATATGTCTGACATTCAAACCCTATATGACCACATCAACAAGAAAGTTGGGAAAATTGATGTCCTTTTCCTCAATGCCGGAGTCGCCACGTTTGGGCCCTTTCTGTCGATGGATGAAGCCACGTTCGACCAGATGAATAATGTGAACTTCAAGGGCCTTTTCTTTAATGTTCAACACGCCGTACCACATCTAAACGAAGGAGCTTCGGTCGTTTTCAACTCATCCATCGCTGATCAAAAGGGGTTTCCTGCTACCAACATCTATGCGGCCACCAAAGCTGCCGTTCGCAGCCTTGCTCGGACATTGGCCGGAGAGCTCTTTGAACACAAGATCCGAGTCAATTCGATTGCCCCTGGACCAATCGAT
>JBMYWX010000163.1:7207-7451 GCA_049607825.1 Nitrospirales bacterium | reverse complement strand
AGTGTTCTTCATATGCAGCTACAATTTTGAGTGGTATACCGCCCACAGTACCAATGGCGCCCTCGGATGTGACCGTTCCTGTCATCACCATATCTGTATGAATCATCTCGCCCTTTGCTAAAGCGACGACACTCATCGCAGCCATGGCAGACAAGCTTTCTCCATACAACGTCACTCCCGCATAAGGAAGTGTAAATCGAACCGTCCAAGAGTCTGTATTGAGATTCGCCACTTGAGAAACTAG
>JBMYWX010000163.1:0-7197 GCA_049607825.1 Nitrospirales bacterium | reverse complement strand
CCACACTACTCTGGGCAAGAGAAGAAAACCTTCCAGGCTTACTCAAGAAATCTATATGAAGACCATCATGATCTTGCCGTTCTATAAACTCCAATTCAACTTCAGCGACAATCCCAACCTGTTCCCATTGTTCATTATAAGTCGTCCCAAGAATTGGAATGACTGATCGTTTAACCATCGGAGATGGTGCAATCTCTTTAGCACCTACACAATGAGCCGAAAAAACTGTAGCCAGAATCACGAATAACCATATGATCAGATTACGATGCCTAAAGCCATATCTCTGAGTTTTTCTCTTTTGCCGACATTCAAGCAAGTAAGAGAAAATAGATGTGGAAGATAATACATGATGAATCATATTGGTTCTCCTTTTCTGGCTTCTCTTTTACTTCTCTATAGGGCTACTCGGCCGCCAGATAAAGAAACTTGAGCAAAGGGCATACCACTCCCCCTCACTCATCACAGAGGTATAGAAGACACCTTGCAACATTAATAATCTGTAAGGGTGCGAAAAATTTTGGTGCCCACAAGGCTCTACACGTGGAAGAATGCTAGGCGAGATAGTTCTATTGCTAATTCAGAGTTGCCCACTGTCAAAAGTTTGGCAAGATCGGAAATCACTCTTCGGCTAGGACATTCTCCGGAGCAGAGGCTTTCTGCACAAAACAAGGTTTGTGAAATCTCACATAGAGGACGGAGAAGATCATCAATAGAGGATGGCAACAGTGAAACATGTCAAGGGAAGAATATGAGAACTTCGACAGAGTCACTCACTCTCACATACGGCAGACATATGGAATATGAAATAACTTAATGCCTTAGGTATATCGTAGATCAACCACTAATTATGGATGACCACGAGTCTCACGATAAAAAACCATAATCATCAAGAAACTTCATCATTTATCCGAACTATCCTTGGAAGAAATAACTTTGAAATCTACGAGGCAGACCAACCATGACCAGAAAAAAAACAATTCCAATTGATGCCATCACCATTGGAATGTACCTTTGTGGAATAGATCTTCCTTGGATGGAAACTCCGTTCTTACGTCATCAATTTTTGATCAAGACCAAAGGAGAAATAGAAAAGCTTAAGAAGGCAGGAGTCAAAACACTAACCATCGACCTTAGCCGAGGAGTCGATGTTGCCGAAGGTAGCGATAATCATGAGGCTTCTGACAGTCCAGCCCATAACACCCTCCAAGATGATTTAGGACTACACACTGAATCAGAGACAACACCAGAAGCACGTATTTCTCAACTACCAAAAACACTTCGAGGTAAGTCTTTATCGCATGAACTCTCATCGACCAGAGAAGTTCGACAGGAAATGCTCGAGTCTGTTCGAGATATCTTAGGCAGTATTGCAACATCAGGGGTCGTTCAGGCAAGCCAAGTCAAAGAAGTCACCCATAGCATTATTGCGCAAACGCTCGAACATGAAGAAGCGTCTATCGCAATAATATGCTCGCGCGAGTGCTCTCCAGATTTGCACGAGCATTCACTGTCAGTAGGAACACTCGCTGTGCTTTTGGGACGTCTCGTTGGGTATGATGAATCGCAACTGCGCATTCTCGGCACGGCAGCCCTTCTCCATGATGTCGGGCTTGTCCGCATTCCCTCATCATTGTTATTGCCACAAAATCGAAAAACAGTCACCGACATAGAGCAGTATCATTCTCACACCCAACTCAGCATTGAAATTTTACTAGAGAGTTCAGAGATTTCCGATGAAGTTCGGAAGATTGTCGAGGAGCATCATGTATTGCCAGATGGAACGGGATACCCCAAACACATTGAAGCACATACGATCGGCTCGATGAGTCAACTACTTCGAGTGGTAGATGAATATGATGAATTGCTCACAGGACAACAAGGACTACCACCAATGTCAGGAAAAGATGCACTTGGTGAACTGTTGCAACGAAGCAAAAACAACAAACTTAACTTACAGCTCGTTTCTCAATTCATCTCCCAAATAGGAATCTATCCTATCTATAGCTTAGTCGAACTCAATACGGGTGAGCGAGGAATCGTGACAGCTCATTCAAAAGAAAACTTATTGCAGCCTACCGTTCTTCTTATTCAAGATGCGACTCAACAACCGTTTGTGGATCCTGTTCCAATTAATTTCTCAACCATTCAAGATATTTCATCGATCCCTCAAATCATCAAGGTACTAGACCCAGAGCATGAAGGGGTTCAGGTAGAAAAAATCCTCGCAGATTGGGTCACCCTTTAAGTTGCTCAAAACGGATAGTACGTAGACGATTGAGCGCCGCAGCAACTTCATAGGACCGAGGACGAGCAAGGTTACCAGGATGCTGTCCAGATCGAAGAAATGGACTCAACAGGTCTATTCCCTCGCGATTCAGATATCCCTCCCAAGCAACAAGCAATTCCTTAAGTGGAGTTGTCTCATTCATGAGTTTCTGCGAGATCAGAAACAGAGCATATCCCACTGCGCGAGTTTGACTTATATCGACTAGTTGCTCAATTGCTTCTAGATGAATGGATTCAGCTCCATAGTCGATTTCATCAAGAGCACGAGCGGTAATCTTTACATCTGCCTGACCTCGAGAAGGGTTCAGACTTTCAGCCGCAGGGACTCTTGCTACCAGTGAGGGAAGATGGGAGGTTATTTCTGTATGACGCACTGTTGGTTGAGCGCGAGTTATGTCCTTGGCTTGGCTTGTGACATCAACAGGCTGAAAATCCTTCATCAGGATTACTGTATTCGCAACATCAAAATAATCGCCGCATCCTCCCATCACCATAATCGTCGACATTTCTAATTGTTCGTACAGCTCGTGGACACGATCCAGGAATGACGTAATGGGTTCATGAGCCTTACTCACAAGGGCTTGCATACGAGCATCTCGCACCAAAAAGTTCGTCGCACTCGTATCTTCATCCAAAAGCAACACAGACGTTCCAACTTCTAGAGCCTCAAGAATCGAGGCTGCCTGGCTTGTACTCCCACTAGCATTATCCGTTGAAAAACAGGTGGTAGATTGTTGTTGAGGTAGATTGTTAATAAATCCACTAATATCGACATTCACGATTCGACGTCCATCTTCCGCTCGAACTTTCACGGCATCAGGCGACGTCACTACATATTCCCTTCCATCTCCAGGAACATGCGGATACACACCATATTGCAGGGCTTGCAACAGAGTCGATTTCCCGTGATATCCACCTCCCACAATCAACGTAATGCCTTGAGCAATACCTAATCCAGTAATCGTACGCGTCAACGCTCTTCCTTGGGAGACGGGATGAGGCACCTCGAACATTACTTGGAGTGCACCAGGACTTTGAAAGGGTTTGGCCTGAACAGATGACAATGGATGTGCAGAGGCTCCACTCGTGCGAGGCAAGATTGATCCATCAGCCACAAAGGCAATGAGTCCACGCCTAGCGAGTTGGCCTTGAATGACATTATAATTCTCAGCATAGTCCACATGACTTTGGCATGACTGCTGAGCAGTTTGAGCCCAAAATAAACTTTGCTGAATGACATTCGGAACTTCATGACATAACATCGCCTCTGCCTGTTTTCCAAGAACCGTTCGCCCTAATGCAGGCAATCCTACTTCCAGTCTGGCTTCAACCCAATCCTTATTCAATATAACTGCAGTCCGTTCAAGAATTTCCTGCCCACCCACATCAATAGAGATAAGACCGCTTTTACCAATGCCACGAGGCCCTTGTACGATCTCCTGGATATGATGGTGAACGACACGAGCCAAGAAATCACAAAAAGCGATGCGACGAACACGACTACTCCAAAGGTTTGTAGGGAAATTAGCAACCTGTTGCTTCACACGCACTCGAATTTTTGAAGGTGCAGCAAAGGGATCTCCTTGAACGTGATCGATGAAGAGTATAAAGCCATCATATGCATACGCACCTGCAATATCCTTATAAGCCTTGTACCCGCGCCCATCGATGCGAGCTAGATGCAGCCTTAGGTCGTTAAGTGTTTTCATGCGTCAGAAGAGAAACGTATCTCGTCGCTCATATCTCGTAAAAGACAATCCTACAATTTTTTCTTTTTGCGAGCGACGAGATACGAACAACAATTCACGTCTTTAGATGCAGGTCTGAGAGATGTTCAAGCCCGAGAAGGAGAGCCTGCGTACCCAACTGACCATGGCCGTGAGATTGCACAGCTAGATAGAGCTGCTGAACGAGGGAAAGACCAGGCAGCTGAAGCTTCATTTGTTTTGATTCTTCTAAGGCAATACCCATATCCTTGATGAAATGATCCACAAAAAACCCAGGATCAAAATTGCGATCAAGAATTCGAGGCGCTAAGTTCTCAAGCGTCCAGCAGGCGGCAGCGCCTCCTCGAATCGAGCTCAACATGGTTTTCAGATCGAGCCCTGCCTGATATCCGTACAATAGTGATTCACACACGCCAATCATGGTTCCGGCAATGACAATCTGATTGCAAAGTTTCGTATGTTGCCCACTTCCCGGTCCACCTTGATGCACCACAGACTTACCCAACACATTAAATAGTGGAGTCAGTGCATCCACAATATGTCCATCACCCCCAACCATAATCGACAATGAGGCATTTTTTGCACCCACATCGCCTCCCGAAACCGGTGCATCGAGTGCATAGGCATCTTTAGCTGTTGCAGCTGCCGAAATTTCTTGTGCTAAAGCAGGCTGTGATGTGGTCATATCGACAAAGACATGATTGCCCCTGGCGCTTACGAACAGTCCCTCGTCTCCCCAATACACTTCGCGGACATCCTCGGGAAATCCCACGATTGTAAAAACCACATCACTGTTCGACGCCAACTCACGTGGAGACCCTGCCCAATGAGCCCCATGTGTCAATAACACTTTGGCCTTTTCACGTGTTCGAGTATAAATGGTCACTTTGTATCCACGACGAACGAGTTGCCCACACATAGACGCCCCCATCACGCCTGTCCCAATCCATCCAATTCTTAAGGGCAACGGGAGTTTATACTCTGGCGTTTGGGAAGTCATATATTTTCCTCGATTTTGTTAGTCGTATTTCATCGCTCACATCCCGTAAAAGACGAACACTGGAAACATTTTCGCGAGATACGTAATACGCTTCACGAACGACGCGGCGAAGCCGGCTGCTGTTGTGTCAAACAGTGAATCGTCCCAAAACCCCAGACCAAATCAACGGCATGAATGCCGACGACAGATCGATCGGGGAACAATTCGCTAAGGACTCCAAGCGCATTTCTATCATTCGGATCATTAAAAGTTGGAACGAGTACGGCAGCATTGGAAATATAAAAATTGGCGTAACTAGCTGGCAGCCGGCGACCTTCGAAAAACAAAGGAGCAGGCATCGGTAAATCAACAATCTGAATTGAGGCTCCATTCTCTACCTTCATGCCTTCTAGACGCTCTCGATTTTCATTCAGGACCTGATAGTTTTCATCCTGTACGTTTGTTTCATCACACAAGACAACCGTATTTCGATTGACGAACCTGCACAGATCATCCACATGCCCATGTGTATCATCACCAGCAATCCCCTTACCCAGCCACAAGACATTCGAAACGCCCAATTCATTACGAACCACTTCCTCATAATCACGTCGAGAAAAACCAGGATTTCGCACTTGAATCAGTTCATCCAGTAAACATTCTTCCGTCGTTAGAAGCGTACCCACTCCATTCACATCGATACTTCCACCTTCTAGAACCACCCGTTGTCCTACATGTTCAATCATTGAAAGAGGAAGTTTCAGCCTGGAGGCAAGTCGTTCAGGAACGCGATTGTCCTTCTGCCAGTCTGGATATCGGGCCCAAGCATTAAATTGGAATCGAGCAATCTGGATCTCAGGACTTGGCTTAGCACGTGTCACAAAGATAGGTCCAAAATCACGAGTCCAACCACGATTCGTAGAAATCTGAAAAAACTCTATCTGCGAAAGTTCAACGCCCGCTCGTCCTAACACTCGTCTTGCTTTGGATTCATGGCTTTTATCATTGACCAAAATTCGCACAATTTCTCCCACACTCAGCTTACGTACAATTTCTCCATACACTAAGTGAATGGCTGAAATTTTTCCCGGCCAATCAGTGATATTGTGTGGCCACCCAATCCAGGTCGCCTCATGCAACTCCCATTCAGCCGGCATACGAAAATGTTGTGGTGTGGAAGTCATATTAGAAGGAAAACATGAAAAGAGAAAAAAAGGAAGAAATCATCAGATAGGAAAAATCATTTCTCGTCATCTAGTAGTCGTTGAGTAATCCCCCCATATGCATCTATGCGGCGGTCACGGAGGAAAGGCCAATTGCGGCGAGTCTCTTCAATTCGTCCTAAGTCAATATCGACAAGTAAGACCTCTTCTTTTTCTACAGAGGCCTGAGCGAGGATTACGCCAAACGGATCGCAGACAAACGAGCTTCCCCAAAATTCTATCCCATCCCCACCTTCTGCTGGAATTTCATGGCCAACTCGATTCACAGACACGACAAAAACTCCATTGGCGATGGCATGACTCCGTTGAATCGTCATCCATGCATCACGTTGGGTAGCACCTTCTTGAGCCTTTTCTGCAGGATGCCAACCTATCGCAGTTGGATAGACTAGTACCTCTGCGCCTTGTAATGCAGTGAGGCGAGCTGCCTCAGGATACCACTGATCCCAACAAATCAACGGACCGACAGTGGCATACAATGTTTTAATCGCTTGGAAGCCTTTATCACCTGGCGTGAAATAAAACTTTTCATAATAGGCTGGGTCATCGGGAATATGCATCTTGCGATATAGTCCAGTAATCTCACCCTTTTCATTAATGACAACAAGCGAATTGTGATAGACACCTGCGGCTCTTCGTTCGAAGAGCGGAACAACCATTGCGACCTTCTTGTCCTTCGCAATTTTGCATAATATTTTCGTAGAAGGTCCTGGAATCTGTTCGGCTAAGTCAAACAAAGCCGCATCTTCCTTCTGACAAAAGTACTGCGAGAGAAAGAGTTCAGGCAAACAGATCAGCCGTGCTCCACCACGCGCAGTTTCCTCGATAAGAGATACCGCCTGCGCCATATTCTCCGATGGATTCGGAGAGCAAGACATTTGGATTAACCCAATTTTTACTATCTTAGAAATCATCATAACCACAAGATTACTCAATTAGAGGGACAAGAACAACCAGAAAACGAATTCATATCAAACCCCTT
>JBMYWX010000162.1:0-7453 GCA_049607825.1 Nitrospirales bacterium | reverse complement strand
GTACACTTGAGTCACAGAGCGAAACAACACATCAACTGCCGGACGACAAGAGTTTTCCTGCGCATCTTGATTCATAGCAAGTTCAACAGAAGGTCCATTTTTTTCGACCACCATATGATAGTCACCAGGCGCAATCCATATTTTCCCTGGTCGAAGCACAGCCCCTGCAACGCCCTCTTCAACTGGAATTTGACATTTTGTCGACAACCGTTCTGCCAAACATCTGGTAAACACCGGTGGCATATGCTGGACAATGACAATGGGAACGGGAAAATCCTTGGGTATGGAAGGTAGAAAATCGCCTAAAGCATTTGGTCCTCCCGTGGAAATACCAATTGCTAAAACGTCAATTCTCGATGGTGGCATCGATTGAACAGGTGCAGTCACTGGTGACTTTACTAACTTGGGGACGGGAGCTGATGCTAGTTGCGATGACTTACTCAAATGAGAACAAAGTGATTTAATTTTAGGTAGCAATTCATCTCGGACCCGTTCCATGGCTAATGCGGCACTACCCACATTGGCAGGCTTGGTCACATAATCATTCGCCCCGCGTGACAATGCTTCCAGAGTCTCGCGCGCAGCACGTTGACTCAATGTGCTAAACATGATGATGGGTAGGACCTTATTGGTTTTTCGAATTTCACTCACAGCCGTCAGACCGTCCATTTCTGGCATCTCAATATCCATGGTCAGAATATCGGGCTTCACTTGCTCGATCATGGACAAAGCAATTTTTCCCGTCGCGGCCTTCCCGGCAATCTCTATCATAGGATCTTTACTTAATTCGTCAGAAAGTATCCGTCGAATCACCACCGAATCATCAACAATCAGAACACGTATCTTGGACATGGAAGTCACTCCTATTAGTAAAAAGTAAGGAGTTAAAAGTTAGAAAAAGACAAATAACTCACGTCCTATCATCTTCATCCTCACATTGCACATCGACATTTTACTTCTTACTTGATACCGAGTAATTTCAACTTTTCTTGAATCACATCTTTGGTAAACGGTTTCATGACATATTCATTGGCCCCAGCGGCTAAGGCTTTTCCCATTTGAGACGCCTCGGTTTCCGTTGTCACCATCATGACAGGAGTCTTACGATGGGTCGCATCAGCACGAATAGCCCGAACAAATTCCAATCCGTTCATTTCTGGCATATTCCAATCGACGAGGACCACATCGACTTTCCCCACAGACTTCAACTTTTCTAGGCCTTCTTTTCCATTTCCAGCTTCTTCCACAGTACCTCCGACCGTCTGAATAATCTGCTTGAGAATAATCCTCATCGCTTTTGAATCATCAATCACTAACGCCTTCATACCTGCCTCCTATTCAATAAGCCTATAAGGCCTGCTATGCTATGAACCAATCATGAGAAACCGTGAAACGATAAACGTAAGACGAGAACGGTAAGTGCGATGCCTGTCATTTTTCTCTTTTTCGTCTCACGACTGACGGTTTCTACCGTTCGTCCCACGATTCCCGTTATTCGTCTTCTATTGCAACGCTGTCAGCGTTTGCACAACAGATTGTAAATTTGCTGCCATTTTCGAAAGCTCAGCAGCAGAGGTTTGCGTTTGAACAGCACCTTCAGCTGTGCCTTTTGCGGCTTCTGCCACATTGAGAATATTGCTCGCAATCTCATCCGTACCCTGTGATGCTTGAGTGACATTACGAGTCATTTCATTCGTCGTGGCTAATTGTTCTTCCACTGCACTTGCGATGGTATTCATGAAATCATTGACCTGTTTAATGATTCCTCCTATATGTCCTATCGCATCCACAGCACCTTTGGTATCACCCTGAATGGTTTCGATCATTTTCCCAATATTTTCAGTGGCTTTGGTCGTCTCTTTTGCAAGCTCTTTCACCTCATTCGCCACGACCGCAAACCCTTTTCCAGCTTCCCCGGCACGTGCAGCCTCAATCGTGGCATTGAGTGCCAGCAGGTTCGTTTGTTGTGCAATAGACGTAATCACCTTTATGATGCTGCCGATTTCAGCACTGCTTTCACCAAGTTTACCGACGGTCATGTTCGTTTCTTCAGCTACAGAGACGGCTTCACTCGCCACCTTTGCCGCTTCGGTTGTATTTTTTGCAATCTCCTTAAAACTCGCACTCAGCTCTTCAGATCCCGTGGCCACACTTTGAACATTTTTACTCACTTCACCCGCGGCAGCGGACACGACAGTAGCTTGGCTGGATGTTTCTTCAGCAGCTGCCCCCATCGTATTACTCACAGATGTGAGTTCCTCAGAGGCACTGGCTAATGTTGTCGAAATATCTGCAACTTCACTCACACCTTCTTTCAGTTTCGCGGCTTGGGCTTTTTCTTTCTCGTTGGCTTCTTTAATCGCCTCTTCTTGTTTCAATTTTTCGGTAATGACTTCCCAGGTCACCATGGGGCCAAGATAATTTTGCTTGTTGTCATAAATTGCACTCACCAATAAGTCTAACGTTTCGTCACCGACCCTGATATGAGCCTGATGTGGCAAATTTTTCGGATTGGCTAACAGTTGTCGTTGATGGTCTGGCACCTTATGAAACACATCAATCGAATGACCGATCATTTGATCGACTTTGATGGGAAGTAAACTTTCGAGTGATTTTAAGGTTTTGGTTGAGGCCGGGTTCATGTATTGAATCTTCAAGTCAAGATCGGCACACATGACATTAATTGGCGCATTCTCCATCATGGACATCACTCTAGCCATTTCTGTTTCATTCTTGAGCTTTTCCGTTACCACTTCCCAGGTCACCATAGGACCAAGATAATTTTGATTGTTGTCATAAATCGCACTGACAAGCAGATCTAAGACCTCTGGGCCCACATTAATATTGGCACGATGAGGGAGATTCTTTGGGTCTTTTAACAAGTTCCGTTGATGGGCTGGATTTTTGTGGAAGATATCAATATTTTGTCCAATAAGATCATCCACCTTACAAGGCAAGTGTTGTTCAATTGTCTTGAGTGTCTTTATGGAAGCCGGATTGGCATATTTAATTCGTAAATCTTTATCGGCAAATAACACATTAACGGGTGCGTTTTCCATCATGTTAGAGACCCGAGCAGCTCGTATCTCTGCCCTCTTTGCCTCAGTAATATCCATTGCAAATTTCACAACCTTGTAGGTTTTCCCATTCTCATCAATAATGGGGTTGTAGGAAGCCTGAATCCAGATTTCTTTGCCACCCTTCGCGATACGTCGATAATGTCCAGCATCATACTCTCCGCGTCTGAGCTTTTCCCAAAAGGCTGTATACTCAGGACTCGCAGCGAATTCTGGATCCGCAAACATACGATGATGCTTCCCTTTAATTTCATCCAAGGTATAATCCAAGGTTTTAAGGAAATTTTCGTTAGCGTCTAAAATAATTCCATCTGGAGTAAAATCTATCACCGCATTCCCATTACCAACCGCCACATTCCGTGCTTCATATTCCTGATTCTGTATCTTAAACTCTGTGATATTGGTTGCGAATTTCACGACTTTATACGGTTTATCATTCACGTCGAAGACGGGATTATAGGAGGCCTGAATCCAGACTTCCTTGCCACCTTTGCCGATACGTCGATACTGCCCAGCATCGAACTCTCCTCTATTGAGTTTCGCCCAAAAGTTCCCATACTCAGGAGACGCCGCATAGGCTGGCTCGGCAAACATGCGATGATGTTGCCCTTGGATTTCAGACAGGGTATACCCTACAGTTTGCAAGAAATTCTCATTCGCGGTAATGATTGTCCCATCCATATGAAATTCAATCATAGCTTGAGACTTATCCATCGCCGCGACGATACTACTGAGTTCAGCGATATCTTTCTGACCTGCTGGCGCATCCATCACAGCGGTCGAACCTTGTATTTCCGAAGTACCCATAACATTCTCCCCCTTCTGACTTGGTAAGGATTCATTTTGTGGTGTATGCCCTTTAGGAGCAGGTGTATTCACGATATCTGAGGCCAGCGGTCCAATGAGTGCAATAACCTCATCAATCACTGAAGCTGGAACGTTTAAACTTTTTAATGTCTCGACAAGATGTTCAGCCACACGAAGAAAGTGCTGTTCCTTGATTGCCAAATGCGCATGCGCAGGTTTCATAGGCGGACCGTTGTAGACCGCTGGGCCTCCCAGCGCTTGCGTAAAGAAGAGCACTTGCTTGGATTGCAACGTTGGAATGTCCACATTGACAAAAAATGGAATCAACAGCGGGTCGTGCAGTACGCGTTGATAGAAGGCTGACACGGCAGCCGTCACACTCTCAGATCCTCCTAATTGATCAAAGAGAGACATCGAAGCTTTCTCAGAGGTCAATGCATCATTCATCGTTAGTTCGGCCCTTTCGTTGGACGATGGACTTTCTTTACTGTGTTTTTTCTTCGCCATTAGGCGTCAACTCCCGCCAGACTATGCGTGACCGTCATGGCTTTTTCTGTATCCAGAATCAACAACAAACAACCGTCTAATTTATGCACTCCCGTAATCAGCTCTCTTGCCGTCCCCTTAACCGTGTTTGGAGGAGGGTCCAAGGTATCTTCCGTGACTTCCAACACATCTCCAATTTCATCAACGAGTAAGCTCACAGCGCCATCGTCTGTTTGAATGACGATGTTCATGGGCTCTTGATCTACTGGACGCTCATTCAGTTCTAAGCGACGTCGTAAATCAATGGCAGTCACAATTTGTCCACGCAAATTAATCAGACCTTGCACAACCTTTGAAGCCAGAGGCACATTCGTCATATCTTGAAATTTGATGACCTCTTGGACAAGCAACACATCGACCCCAAAAAATAGGTCATCGAGATAAAAGGTACAATATTGCTTTGGTTCAGACATGTGTTACACTCCCACGATTTCTTGAAAGGCATCTTCCATTGGCGCCAATTGACAACGCCCCACAACCTCTTCTACGTCTAACAAATCGGTGACACGTTCCTGCACGACAGCTGAGCAGAGAATACCGGGTTGACTCGATTTTGTTTGTGCTTTGACTTCTTCTTGAACAATATCCACGATTCGATCCACGGCCAATCCGACCTGACGGTTGCCTTGGGATATGACGACCAACTGCAAAGTATCCAGTGTCTCAGACTGCTGCTGTCCATAAGCCGACAACACAGATGAGAGACGAATGACAGGTAGAATTTCTTGTCGGTACTGAATGACTTCCTGCCCACCTGCGGCTTCAAGAGATGACACGGGAATTTCTTCTAAACGGGCAACCATTCCCAGAGGTATCGCGATTTGCCCGCTATCCCCAACTTGGATCAGCAGTAAGGACTTCCGACTTCCACTGCCATCCACACTGCTACCAAGGTGATCTCCATGTCCATGATCACCTCCCTCAACAGCCAAGCCTACGCGATTGGCCAGCCCCATGACATCTAAGATCAAAGCAACACGTCCATCACCCATAATGGTCGCTCCGGCCAACACGGGAATACCTTTGAGCTGCTTACTCAACGGCTTGACCACGATTTCTTCCGTATCATTAATTTCCTCAACAACTAAACCAAAACGATTACCATCAGCCTGCAACACGACGATATTGACGACATCTGACTCCTCGCCTTCAACAGGAGAAGACGGCGGCAATTGAACCACTTTATTGAGATACACCAGAGGTAATAAATGACCCCGAAGCCGACAGACAGGCGCACCATGAACATTCTCAATTGATTTTTTTATCCCTTCACCCTCTAAACGGACAAGCTCTAAGAGGCTCACTTGCGGAATGGCAAAACGTTCACCCCCAGTAGTCACGATTAAGGCCGGAATAATAGCAAGGGTCAATGGAACTTTAAGTTTGAATGTCGTGCCTTCACCTAACTTGGTGGAAATATCGATTGTTCCGCCAATTTTTTCAATATTAGTCTTCACGACATCCATCCCAACACCACGACCTGACACATTGGTGACTTTTGCAGCGGTGGAAAATCCAGGGAGAAAAATAAGATTCAAGAGCTCACGTTCTTGCATCCGCGAGACTTGTTCCTGTGTCACCACTCCACGTTTCACCGCTATTTCAGCGACTTTTTGGGCATTGATCCCGCCACCATCATCCGTGATTTCAATGTTAACCTGTCCCCCCTCATGATAGGCGCGAAGTAACAGAACACCTTCACGCGGCTTTCTATTTGCCTCGCGAACATCTGGAGACTCAACCCCATGATCAACTGAGTTCCTGACCAAGTGGGTCAATGGATCTTTAATGGCTTCAATCAGCGTTTTATCTAACTCCGTTTCTTTGCCTTCCATCTCAAGGCGAATCTCTTTATCACAGGATAGAGCAAGATCTCGCACAACTCGAGGAAATTTACTCCAAACATTTCCTATCTGCTGCATGCGGGTTTTCATGATCCCTTCTTGTAATTCAGAGGTAATGAGACTGAGTCGCTGCGAGGAAGCTAATAATCCGGCGTCTTCTTGTGTCCCTGAACATTGAAGAATTTGATTCCGAGTCAAGACTAACTCGCCTACCATATTCATGAGCTTATCGAGCAGTCCAACGTCGACTCGGATTGACGAATCAGCGGCCGAGGGTCCTCGAGCATCGCCTGGTGCGCTTTTCGGATCAGGCTTACTACTCGCGCCACCGGTTTCCGGCACGGCTGGAACAGACCCAACACTCGTCACGGAGGGAGCTGATTGAGATTTCTCGAGAACTGACGGTGCTTCGTCAGAGTGAGTAGTGATCAGGTTATCCGCTGCCGGAGACGAAGGGATCGGAGCGGCTGACGGTTCAACTCCGTCTTTCTGAAGTGCCGTCAATTGTGCTTTGAGAGCAGGATAGTCGTCAGCCCCATCATGGTTATGTGCTTCAATACTTGCTAGCATCTGCCGAATGGCATCGACCATCGTAAGCAGGGCACTCGTTCTCGGAGGCGTCAAGACTAAAGCCCCGTCACGAATTAAGCTTAAGAGAGTCTCACCCGTGTGGGCTAAACTTTCGAGTTTTAAATAACCCAAAAAGGCACATGTGCCTTTAATGGTATGAATGGCTCGAAAAATGCTGGAGAGGGTATTTTCATCTGGCGTCTCTTCAAGGTCGACAAGATCCCGCTCCACTTGACCAAGATTTTCATCGCTTTCGATCAAAAACTCAGAAATAGCTTCATTCATCGAAGGATCAGGTTCAACAGCTGCCAGTTCGACACAAGCGTCCTCTGGTGTATCTGCTGCTTCCGTTTCTACACAAGCGCCCTCTGATGTATCTGCGGCTTCCGTTCCTCCACAGGCGACTTCGTATGTATCTGCGGCTGAAGTCTCTTCTGAAAGATGTACGTCCTGTTCCTGAGCCTCAACAGATGAGACCTCCGTTTTTTCGATGACAGGCTCTCCAGATTGCAATGCTGTTAGAACCCCCTTGAGTTCCTGATATTCTTCTTCGCCGTCCGTACCTCCCTCTTCAATACATGCGAGCATCTGACGAATAGCATCCACCAT
>JBMYWX010000161.1:0-7475 GCA_049607825.1 Nitrospirales bacterium | reverse complement strand
TGTTACACGAGAGGGACGAGACAGAATCATAACCTAACATCATTCAAGCCCAATTAAAAAGATCAACTCTCTGATTCCGTTTTTTTCGAATGGATCACGCACGAGAAACAATATGCAGTATACAGTGAATAGCCCTGCTTTAATGCCAAAGCAACCAAAAGCATATATTGTGTGACATAATTTGTGCGAGACGATAAAAACACTTAGAGGGTAAGGGGACTGTAGATCGATTATGAAAACTGAGGCTTTACCTGAAACGTCAAAAAGAATGAAATCTATTGGGTCCACGGATCCGCGTTCGAGCACAAACCATCACAAGACTCAGCGTCTACAATCTCGAACTTTAGTTAGAGTTCCTCGCCGTTTACGGACGTGGGCACGGTTTGCCCTCATAATGTTCATCGTGCTTGGCGTCATCGTGTGCTTCGTACCTTGGACACAGACGGTCACGGTTCAAGGCACACTCTCTGCCTACTCTCCCACGGAACGGCCTCAAGAAATTCATGCTCAGATTAATGGCAGCGTTCGTGCTTGGCATGTCAACGAGGGTGTCACGGTGAAAAAGGGCGATCTTGTGCTAGAGCTGGTCGATGTCAATCCTCGATTCATGGCACAAGATCTTGTCCAACGCCTAGAGGAATCTCGTGAAGCCTTGGAACAACGACGGCAAGCAGCATTAGAACGTGCCACTATTTTAGGAGAGCGCCTCAAAGAAATGACGGCGTTGACTCAAGCCGCCACGACCTCGGCAGAAGCCAGAGTAGCTGAAGCCGACCACAAGATTCAAAGTGTTGAACAACGTATAGCCGCTGCCAAGATTGCTAACGAAACGGCACGACTCAACCTCGATCGATCACGTATTCTTGAGGCGGAAGGATTGCTCTCACGACGTGAATTGGAACTGGCCATTCAAGCCGCCACAGCCGCTGAAGCGGAGGTGAAAGCTGCTCAGGCCTCGCTCCGTGAAGTCCAGCAAGCACGACGGGCATTATCGCACAACAGAGAACAGATCGATGCAGAACTCGTGCAGCGTCTCTTGGATGCGAGATCGCAACGCGCATCCGCACTCGGCGAAGCCGCTAAGGCGTCAAAAGATCTTGCTGATTTAGAGTTGACTCGGTCTAATGCGATTCAAAGACGCGCCGCCAGTCGGGTCGTGGCCCCTCTTGATGGTACGGTAGTCCGTTTCACGAGGATTGGGCTAGGCGAAATCGTGCACCCAGGAGACCTGCTATTTACAATTGTTCCACTGGATGCGACACCGGCTGTGGAAATGTGGGCCAATGCGATTGATGCCCCATTGCTAAAACCAAATCGCACGGTTCGGCTACTCTTCCAGGGGGTACCGGCCATACCTCTTCCGGCATGGCCGGAACTAATGGCGGGCACCTATGATGGCAATATCCAGGTGGTGGACCAATCGGCTTCAGCCAATCGACAGTTTCGATTGTGGGTCGTACCGAATACGACACGACGAAGCTGGCCCTCTCAACTTCATGTACGACAAGGCACAGAAGTCATGGGCTGGGTCATTCTGAATCGCGTGCCCTTATGGTACGAAATTTGGCGCAGAGTCAATTTATTTCCAGCCGACTATGAATCTGGAACGCCAAGCTTGAAAGATGTGCTGTTACCAAAAGCAGGAAGACCAAAAAAGTAATACGAGCATATACATCACTAGTAGGGTCTCTCATCTACTTGTCTAAAACTTAGGCAGGGAATGGCAAGGAGGAAAACATATGAATCCCTTAATTCTGTTGCGCGAATACGGACAAAGTCCTTGGTATGACTACATTCAACGGGGGTTAATGACTTCGGGAGAACTCGAGAGGTTAATCAAGCAGGATGGTCTCATGGGAATGACCTCGAATCCTGCCATTTTCGAAAAAGCCATTGCAGGAAGTTCTGATTATGATCAGGCCATATTTGAAGCTGCATCCAAACTTGGAAACGTCAAGGCGATTTATGAGCAAGTCGCGATTACAGACATACAGGATGCAGCTGATGTGATGTATGAGGTATACGAGAGTTCAAATGGGCGTGATGGATATGTCAGCTTAGAAGTGTCGCCACATTTAGCACTAGATACTCAAGGAACCATCAAAGAAGCCATTCGCCTCCACGAAGCCGTAGCCCGAAAGAATATTATGATCAAAGTACCCGGAACATCAGAAGGCCTTCCAGCTATTGAAGAGCTCTTGTCCCGCGGCATCAACATGAATGTCACCCTACTGTTCAGTGTGAAGATGTATGAACAAGTCGCTTGGCGATATATACGGGGACTAGAACGACTAGCGGCCCAAAAAGGTGACATCGATAAGATAGCATCGGTAGCCAGCTTTTTCGTGAGTCGAATTGATGGCATGATCGACAAGCTACTGGAGGAAAAAATCAAAACCGAGACAGATTCGAATCAGAGATTACTAATGGAAAGTCTACCAGGAAAAGTTGCTATTGCGAATGCCAAACTCGCGTACGAAAAATTCCAAGAAGTTTTTGCGAGCGGAGAATTCCAGGAACTGAGATCAAAAGGGGCTCGCATTCAACGAGTCTTGTGGGCAAGTACGGGAACGAAGAATCCAAAGTATCCAGATACATTGTACGTTGATCAGCTAATCGGGCCTGATACGGTCAATACCATGCCTGAGACAACCTTTGCAGCATTTCGAGATCATGGCACTGTGAAGGCTACGATACAGGAAGGGATAGAAGAAGCCAAGGTAACGATGCAACAGCTGGCTGATGTGGGCATATCTATCGACGAAGTAACGGATTCGCTCTTGCGCGACGGCGCAAATTTATTTATCAATGCCTTTGACCAATTGATGGACGTGATCAATTCCAAGCGGAAGATCATAGCCAGTGCGGGAAAGACGTAGCCCCAATTAACCCTAGACTAAATGTTGTCAGCACTAAATCTGGCATGATGCTTCTATTGAGGTATAAATAGTTATTTCAACAATCAAATGAAATGTTTCCGTAAGATATTGGCAACTGGAGGCAAAATGAAAAGACAATATCCCATTGTCACTTTCCTACTGATGGCCTTTAGCGTCGCACCTCTCTGGGCCCAGGACATCACACCACCATCAACAGAGGTCAACTCCAACTCCATCTTAACATTGCAAGCCGTGTTGACCCGAGTGGAACAGAATCATCCTCTCCTTCGCGGCAGTCAGACGGAAAGAATAGTGGCTAGCGGGAAATTACTGACAGCCCTCGGAAAATTTGAACCGAATCTTGTGAATGATTGGGAATTAGAACGACTCGTCAAAGATGGAAAAACAACTAGCGTTGGCTTCAACGACACACTCGTGGAGTTACGCCATCCGTGGGGCGTCCAAGGGTTCGCCGGATTTCGGACTGGGATTGGAGATGTAGAGGTCGCAGATTTAGGCATTAATACATCCAATCAACCACTACTAGGGATTGTATTGCCTCTCCTTCGAGGATTCATCACGAACCCAGCTCGTGCAGAATTGAAAAAATCCTCCCTAGCAGAGAAACAGGCAGAACTAGAAATCCAACAGGCCCGGCAAGATGTATATCTGGGTGCCGCGACGCAATATTGGAGTTGGGTGGCAGCTAGAAAATTTCAGGAACTGCAAGAAAAAGCCGTAGTCGTCGCAGAAAATCGCGCATCACAATTGACCAAACAAGCAAAAGTCGGGGCACGGGCACAATTTGATGCTATAGAGGCTAACCAGGAAGTTGAGCGCCGACGTGAGCGATTCATCAGAATCCAGCGCCAATTAGACCAAGAGCAATATAAACTTGCATTATTTTTGTGGAAAGACGATGAAGTCGTCGTGCCTGAAAAATGGAAAGCCCCACCATTTCCATCGGCTCCACCAATCCAGGAATTGAGGCTAAGCGAGCGAGACCACCAGAGTGCGATTGAGATTCGTCCAGAAGTTCAACTCGTGCATTTGGAGGCTGAGTTTAATCACATCGATCTAGAAGTCGCAGCCAATAACTTACTTCCTAATTTGACAATCGAAGCCGCACCTTCGAGGAAGCCAGAAGATTTTGTCCTTGGACTCGGATATCGATTTGGTGCCCAGCTGAGTTTTCCATTTCTTCAGCGTGAAGCGCGCGGCGACGAACTCCAGATGAAGGGCAAGGCCCAACGCCTCAAATTATTGCAACAATATCGTCTTCAACAAATCAGCATGGATGTCGCTAATGCTCAATCAGCGATTACGCGAGCACAGGAGCGCACACAAGTCGCCAAACACGCTTTTCAATTAGCAAAAAAACTGGAAAAAGGTGAGCGCACACGATTTAAACTTGGCGCCACAACCTTACTCTTTGTCAATCTTCGCGAGCGTAATGTCCTGCAAGCCGCTGAGGGGTGGATTACTGCCATGGCCGACTACCACAAAGCACTAGCGTTGCATCGATGGTCTATCGGGGATTGGGTGAATGCTCCATCGTTCACAGGCCTTCCTACGAGATGAGAAGAAAGATCCTAACAGCATTATGAAACAACAGACTCCCCTTCTACGAGAGAATCTTGATCGTCTCGACCTATTCCTGAAGCAAGAACGTTCGATTCTCCTAGCCACCCTGACATACGCCATTGCGGTCGGAGTCTTTTCCCTCGTCATTCCTCTGACTGTTCAAGAATTGGTCAACACATTTGCCTTTGCCATCTCTCCTGTCATGGTGGCCACGATTGTTGGAATCATGGCAGGGATTTTAATTTTTGTAGGGATTTTTAAAGTCTTACAATTTTACGCAACAGACATACTCGAACGACGAGTCTTTGTCCGAGTCACTTTAGCTTTGGCACGAGTCTTACCCCGCTATAAAGACGCAACCTTTCAATCTGATGCCATCAGTCGATTTTTTGAAACCGTTTTTCTTCAACGCGCGTTTTCAAGTCTGTTCGTCGACCTCACGAATGTGGTGATCGGAGGATTGATCGGTATGACCTTGCTGGCTTTGTATCATCCATACTTTGTGATTTTTGATATGGTACTGATTGGTTCAATCATACTCATTGGAATGCTAGGTAAAGGCGGGCTCCGCGCTACACTTCATATGTCTGAGTCGAAATATGATGTGTTTCATTGGTTTCAAGAAGTCGCCGACAATCTATTACATTTCAAAACCACGAATTGTTCTGACCTTGTTTTACGAAATGCTGATACATTAGCCACGACCTATGTCGAAGCCCGTCAATCTCGATTTCGTGTGTTGCTTCGACAATACATTGGGTCATTGACCCTGCAGGTAATCTTGCATACGGGCTTGCTAGGAACGGCTGGCTGGTTGTTGAGTCGAGGGGAATTAACATTAGGACAACTCGTGGCGGCAGAAGTAATTGTGGCCAGCCTGCTCTTGAACATTGATTCCGTCGTCAAACGCACGTATGTCATGTTTTATTTTTTGACAGCATTAACCGAGCTGAATCATCTTTTTACATTACCGCAAGATAAAGCCTCAAGCGATTCAGATTTGTCAATTTCAGACTCCGGTACTGCTGGACTCCACCTGGTGTGTAGCCAAATAGGTTGGGCAAAGAGTGTACGTGCGATTCCTGAAGAAATCCGATTTGAAGCGATGCCGAGTGAAAAATGGGCATTGATCTGTCCTACAGAAACAGCACGTCACCGCGTCTCCTTAGCACTGGCAGGGCTGGAGGCACCTTCTAACGGAATCGTACAATACAATGGGATTGACCTACGAAACCTCCCTACCGAGCAAATAAACGCACGGCGGAGTATTGTCTTTGGACGAGATCTCACGCTCTTCGAAGGCTCAGTCTCTGACAACATCACGATGGGTCGCACTGGCATACAAACAGAGGATTTGCTATGGGCCTTACACGCCGCGCAATTCGATAAAGAAATCGAAGAGTTCGCAGATGGCCTAGATACCATGGTTCAAGAAGGTGGGAAGGATTTCACTCCCAGTCAGCGCCTGAGAATCCTTTTAGCTCGGGCCATCATTACACGTCCAGGTCTGTTAATCTTAGATGGAGGCATGCATGAAGTACCGCATCAGATCCGGGAATCGATTCTGCACTACCTCGGTTCCAAGGAAGACCCTTGGACACTCGTCATCGTAACAACAGATGAGCAGATCAAAGACTATGTTGAAAAAAGTCTCACGCTTGCATAAGTCTCTCTCCCTCAGTCACATCACCTATTCTTCTAACTTAGAAGTGTTACCCACAAGAACACATAATCGAATGGCCCACGTATTTCATTGAAAGCTCAGAGTCTGCTTACAATCCACATTTTCAACTTTGACAATTACGGCATTGGAAGGTTCAGTAGGTGTATTTCTAACTCTTGAAGATTCTGAAACACAGAGACTTTTTCTTTTTCGAATAGCGATGCATGGGCAATCGCTCCTTGCCCACCAATACCCACAGGACACAGAGGCAGAAGTTGAGTCACCAGAGAATGGGACAAGTTTTTCGCATCAACGTCCGAAATGGGAATTGTCAAAGAAAACAAAATGAGTGATGGCTGAAGAGCCGCACTGTAATCGGCAAGTTCATCAATCGGCATTCGAAGTCCCAAATAGTAGACTCGACACCCACGCGCTGCACAAACATACGCTACTGTCATTGCTCCAATCTCATGTACTTCATTCTGCGGACAGGCCACGACAATCTTGGGACCATTTTCCGCTGAACGCAATTGGTTCATCGCGGAAAAAATTTTCTGCCGCACAAGATTAGACACGTAATGTTCTTGTGCAACGCTAACCTTTCCTTCGTGCCACAATTCCCCAACTCGTTCAAGTAATGGATACAAAAACCTCTGCAAGGATTCTTCGAATGGTATGACAGCTAATGCACCATTGAGTCTTCGCTCAAAGATATCAAACGAATGACTTTGAATTGATTTTGTGAGCTCCAAGACAAGTTGCTCGGCCGGGGCTTCGATCTTGTGCATCTCTATCGATGCGACTCTCGAACGCTTTAAAAGCTCCTCCCGGCCGAGTTCCGCTAAAGCACCTATTGACTGACCACCATCGACTTCTGCCTTCAAATAGCGAAAAAACTTCACATCTTCGTCTGTGTATTGGCGATACCGATTCTCCCCACGTGTAGGGGAAACTAAGTCATATCGCTTTTCCCAAGCACGTATGACGTGTGGAGAAAGTCCCGTAAGTTTCGAGAATCTATGGATTCTGTAGACTGCCATGCCTAAGTTTTATCATTACGTCTAATGTACGTCAAAATTTTAAATAAAAACTATTGACAAACATTAATTTACTTCATTATGTTTAGACATACATTAGACAAACATTAATTAAAAGAAAGGATAAGACGATGTTGGATCATCCCACAATCAATCAGTTAACCAATGACGCCGAGTCTGTGGCGACGATCGACAGAGTGCTTCTTAATAATCACTGTCATCGCTGTGGTGGACTCATGGTTCATGACAATTGCCTCGACGTTCAGAGTGACTCTGGCGAAGTAGAGGTGAAGGTGTTGCGGTGCTTTGCCT
>JBMYWX010000160.1:2782-7576 GCA_049607825.1 Nitrospirales bacterium | reverse complement strand
GAAGCTCTCCTTGTAATGGGAGGCTTCCCTTTTTTTTATTTGGAATAGGAATAAATATGTAATGCAATTGAGAGAATGTCGAACTAAGCTCATAGCAGTGAGCCCTCAGACTATTTGATTGTTATGGAGTTCTCTGTAGGAAGATCAGCGATGTGCCTGTAAAGTCATTTGATGCCCTTTATATCAGTTTCTCGAAAGTGTCGTGCTCACGTAATATGGGTACGCTCCTGACGTAAAATAGTTGCGGCCTTGCTGTGCAGATTTTTTTGAACATTTCCATAAGAGAAATAGTGGATCATATCGTTATTCATGAAGTATGAGAAGGTTAGGAGGAAAGTCCAGTTAACTATTTTCGCCAATCTACCTCGCTGAGCAATCAACTAAAATCCCGTATTCGAGAGAAAGGACGCATTTCCTTTCATGAATTTATGACCTCGGCTTTATATGATCCTCAATATGGGTTTTATACCAAAGGTCCTGCGATTGGTAGTCAAGACGGAGCCTTTAATACAAATGCCATGTTTCCTGCCTTTGCCTTTGCCTTAGCCTCGGTCATTCAAGAAGCTGAGATATTAATTGGTGAGCCGATTCGAGTTGTCGAATTTGGTGGTGGAACTGGCCAATTGGGAGCCAATATTACCTCATTTTTCGGCCATTCTCTTGAATACATCATTATTGAGACGAGCCCCAGTCTTCGAGTGCAGCAAAAAAAGCATGGCCTCCTCACCGTAGAATCAACCGAGCTGCTTTTACCTGGGCCAAGTTTTGTTTTTGGAAATGAAGTCCTAGACGCTCTTCCTGTGCATCGAGTCATGAACGATGGTTCCGGGCAATTGCAGGAACTGTATGTCGAATTGGATGAGCAAGGAGAGTTTATGGAGATGCCGGGGGCTCCTTCATCACCACAGTTAGCCAAACGCTTACAGGATGAAGATATACATCTTGGGAGAGGGCAAATTGCCGAAATATGTCTGGATCTTCAAGATTTTCTAAAAAAAATTTCCCACATCGTATCAACAGGCTATGTTCTATTTATCGATTATGGCGATGAAGCTATAGACTTGTATTCGCATACCAAGCGTAATGGAACATTAAGAGCTTTTCGTTCACAACGGTCCATGTTTGATCCTTTCGATTCTGTCGGAGAGCAAGACCTGACGGCAGATGTGGACTTTTCAGCTTTGCGAACTGCCGCAGAGGATTCCGGGTTTGTATCAGTCGGAAGCATGAGACAAGGAACATGGCTTAAAAGAATGGGTATTGAACGCTACATGGAGCAGGTGGAGGATACCCAAAATGCTCGAACCGATATTGAGCAATTGACAAATATGGCACATCTCGGCAGTACATTTGATATTCAGATTTTTAAAACCAAGGGACTACCTGATGGGCTAGGCCTACACTTTACCTGAAAAGCTGTATGTCAATTTCCTCAACGCCATGCCAATTATTTGTATGCCCATATTGTTTTTCTTGACTATTTTATTCTTTTCCTTCATGATCAGTCTGTCTTGTTAGTCTAAAAGAGATTTTGTAAGTGTGTGTAGGGTGTACAAATCATTTTTTAATAAATTTTATCTTTACAACACTCTGCCGCCTTTATTATATCGAATCTAGTGTCATAACGCGCATCTTCATCCCTACATTTATCCTGCCTTTTTTACACATACCGTCTTTCTGATCTTTTAAAAGAGTCCCTAATTCGTTTGTGACCATTAAGGAATCTCCGTGCTGTTACATTTGGCACGGCTGATGCATTAACAATTGATGAATGCAGTCAATCGTTAAGAAGGCAGGAAGCTTTCACAAAAGGAGGCACTACATGAATTGTACTCGTTGCAGTGGACTCATGGTTGTAGATAATTGTTTAGACATTAAAGGAGCACCAGGAGAACTGTGGATTAAAGCCCTCAGATGTGTCATGTGTGGGAATTTGGTTGACCCAACGATTAATCGACACAGATCTGGGTTCAAGGCGGAAGTGCTCCCCTTTCGTAAACGGTTACGCAGAGCCCCTCGAACACCAGTGGCGCGATTATCTGCATAACTCTTAGGAATACCTAAACGGGTTTTCTCAGTAAGGATAGATTAGTTATCTTGCCTATCGTGGAATAGAGTTCCCTCTGCTCTTTTCCACCTCTATCCCGCCTCATATCTTCATGTGCATGCCCTCAAGCGCGCTCTTCTTCTGACTGTGCCACTACGTCCGCTCACATTCCGTGATATTTTTTCTATAAAATGGTTGCTGTCAGGATTCAGACATCATAAACTCCCTCAGCAACAGCAAACCAATAAATCCCCCTTCTTCCAAATTCAAACGGATCACTTCTTGATGTCTCATCAGGCAAACGACTATTCAACTATTACAACAAAAAGCAGGTCCATGTTAGGACTATGACATCTGATCAGATCATTCTCTTAGGGCTCCTCGGGAGTGTATTCATCCTTTTTATCTGGGAACGCTGGCGGTACGATGTCGTTGCGGTTGGCATTCTGGCCATAGGTGCTGTTGCAGGTGTGGTCTCACCAAGCGATGCGTTCCAAGGATTTGGGCATCCAGCAACTATCACCGTTGCAGCCGTCTTAATTATCAGCCGCGCCTTGAGTAATACAGGTGCTGTAGACTTTGTTACCAACTATGTGAAGTTGTCGCTCCATTCTCCATCTCTCCATATTGCCGTACTAGCTGGACTCGGGGCAGTCCTTTCGACTGTGATGAACAATGTGGGAGCTCTCGCGCTCCTCATGCCAGTTGCGATTCAAACATCTGAAGAAGCCAAACGTTCCCCCGCTATTGTGCTAATGCCTCTCGCCTTTGGCACAATCTTGGGGGGGATGGTCACGTTGATCGGGACGCCCCCAAATATAATTGTGGCGTCCTACCGTCAGGACATCGCAGGTTCAGCCTTTACGATGTTTGATTTTTCACCAGTCGGGGCTATCGTTGCCTTTCTTGGTCTATTGTTTGTCACGTTGATTGGGTGGCACCTTATTCCAGCCGACAGGCGAAAGCAAAGTGCCGCGAAGGAACTATTCCAAATAGAAGACTACATCACTGAAGTTCGAGTGACCGAAAACTCAAAGGTCATAGGGAAATCGTTGACAGAAATTGAAAAAATGTCAGAAGACTCCGAAGCCCTGATCGTGGGATTAATCCGAGGAGATCAGTCTATTCGGGGAGCCGTGTGGCGAGAAGGCATACAAGAAGGTGATATTCTCGTTATTGAAGCCGGGCCAAAAGGCATCAAGAAATTCGTTGAGAGTCTCAAGCTTGAACTCACTGGCACTCAGCCAAAAGAGGAAGATCCAGAAAGTACAGACACCAAACGAGTCATTCCAAATGATCAGATTCTTATGGAGGCGGTCATACCGCCCAACCGGTCATGGTTGATCGGACGATTAGCTGATACCTTACAACTTCGTTCCCGATTCGGCACGATGCTTCTTGCTGTTTCACGCCAAGGAAAACCGTATCGGGGAAGATTGAAATCATTTCGATTTCGTGCAGGCGACGTCTTGCTGTTGCAGGGAGAGAAAGAGCAAGTTGTTGACGTGATTTCGGCCCTGGGCTGTCTTCCGCTTGCTCAGCGTGGTCTTCAAATTGGAGGAAAGTCGCAAGCCTTATTGTCTGCCGGTATCTTTGGGCTTGCAATTGTGAGTGCCACATTTGGCCTTTTAGCTTTACCAATTTCGTTGCTATTGGCCGCAGTAATCATGGTCATGATGGATATGGTTCCTCCACGAGATATTTATGAATCTGTTGACTGGCCAGTCATCGTGTTAATTGGAGCTATGATACCTATCGGAAATGCGTTAGAAATTAGTGGTGCCACAACAGTCATCGCTGAATCGTTAGTCAGTATCACAACTGGGTTTCCACCTGTGGCGATTCTCGCACTCATTATGATTATGACGATGACATTGTCTGACATTATGAACAATGCCGCGACTGCGGTCGTCATGGCACCACTCGCATGGGCACTTGCGCAAGAACTTGGAGTAAACCCAGATCCTTTTCTAATGGCCGTGGCCATCGGAGCTTCATGTGCGTTTCTGACACCAATTGGACACCAAAATAATCTACTTGTCATGGGACCTGGGGGATACCGATTTGGAGACTATTGGCGGATGGGATTGCCGTTGGAAATACTCATTGTTGCTGTGTCCATCCCTACCCTCATGTGGGCATGGCCGCTATAACAATAATCATTCGTTAAAAAATATATGAAGGAAGAATGCGTATTCTGCATACAAGTGTGATGCGATGCGCTGAATGGTGAACCTTGGGTTTGTTCCTTAACCTTTTCATTTCTTTCCCATCTCGATAAGACTCTATTGGTCATGACACAAGAATCGCTTCAGACAAGACCAGGTGAACCCGGAAACCTTTCGTGGCGACGTGTCGTCTTTATGCCGGAGGATATAAATCCTCGTCGAACATTAGTGACTCGGATGCTGCTGGTGGGGTTTTTGTTAATCTCGCTGCTCGGTATCTTATGGGTGGATAGGGAAGGCCTGAAAGATCAGGCTGACGGCGTGGTTTCATTTACCGATGTTGTCTATTTCACGATGGTGACCATTACAACAGTAGGGTATGGAGATATTGTTCCTGTCACTCCTCGCGCACGCCTGATTGACGCGCTTGTTATCACACCTGTTCGTATCTTCATCTGGATTCTTTTTTTAGGAACGGCTTATCAACTTGCACTCAGACAATTTTCAGAGGGATTTCGCATGGCAAAACTTCACGCAAACCTTGACCAACATATTATCGTGTGTGGATACGGACATACA
>JBMYWX010000160.1:0-2772 GCA_049607825.1 Nitrospirales bacterium | reverse complement strand
CCGTCAAAGAGTTGCTGGCTAAAGGGACGCCTAAAAGTCAAATCCTGGTGATCGATCCCCAAGACGATCGGGTTCGCGCAGCCGTAGAACTCGGCGTCGCGGCTCTTCGAGGCGATGCCACAAAAGAAGGTCTGTTGAAAGACGTTGCGCAGGTTCGTCAAGCTCAAGCGGTCATTATTTCAGCAGGACGCGATGACGCGAATGCGCTCATTCTCCTCACCGTTCGTCATTTGACGCCGACGTGTCGTGTCATTATGAGTGCAAAGGAGCAGGAAAATGTCAAACTGTTCCGACAAGGGGGGGCACAGCGTATTATTTCACCAGCGACATATGGGGGATACTTGCTGGCCGCTGCTGTCAATCAACGACATATGACACAATACATGGAAGATCTTTTGACGGCTGGTGGTCTCGTCAATCTTGTCGAAGAGGCCATACAAGATGAAGATGTAGGAAAAACACCTGCTGATCTTAAGCCTGATGTTTTGTTATGCGTGTTTCGCCAAGGTACCACGTATTCACCTTGGGAATTCAAGGAAAATGAATATCTCGAAAAAGGGGATGTCCTCCTCCTTTTAAAGCAAGCGCCTTCCTCCCAAGTCCATTAATATCTCACAAAGTAATTACCTTCATTCGAGCTCCTGGGTAGCTGTAGAGCTAACTGAAGAGACGAATGCCGTTGTCAATCATCAAAAAGAGCCCCGTCAGACCAACAAGGATGGCAAAAGATTTCTGAAGCGTTCTCTCGTTCATTTTTTTTGCCACACGTGCACCAACTATCATTCCAAGCAAGCTTCCCAAAATTACGACACCTGTTAACTGAATATCGATATGATTGAGATCAAGGTGGCCAACAATCCCTCCAATAGACGTTAAGGCAATTATCAAAAATGACGTTCCCACGGCCATTCCCATGGGAAATCCCAACACGAACATGAGAGACGGCACGATAACAAACCCTCCACCAATTCCAAAAAATCCAGTGAGTAGTCCCACACCAAACCCAATGGCCATCGCCTTAACCGCACAATTCCATGAAAAGTGCTCTGCACATTCAACCTCGATGGCTTGATTGGCATTCAACAAGTGTAGTTGCAAGATCCAACCACTGATGGCCATCAATAAAAATCCAAACATGAATAAGATGACATCGTCAGCCACAAGCCGATGGCCTTGCGCACCGACCCATGCACCCATCGCACCTGTACTGCTAAAGACGAGTGCAATACGGACTTTTACCATTCCGTGCCGACTTTGTTGCCATGCTCCAAATACGGCCGAGTACCCAACTACAACGAGCGACATGGCGGTCGCATGCTGAACCGGAATACCCACGACATAGACCAATAGCGGAATGGCGATCAGCGATCCACCACCACCTGTTGCTCCAAGCAACAATCCAATCACGCTACCGGAAAGGATGCCCAGGATCGTTTGAGATATCATAGGAGGAAGCTATACGAGAATGGTTCAGTAGAGAACTGCAAGGAGGGAAAACAGGGCGGTAGCAGGTTTCTTGTTATCAATAGCCAATATGATGAATTCGGTAACCAAATAGAAGACACTCTTCCTATACCACTATTATCTACTCTATCTCAATTCTCTTGATAGATAGAGAGAGATAGGCAATACACAAGAGACTATTGGCTAATTTAACCCAGAACACGATGAAAGCCAAGATATCCTTGCTGTCCCAAGAAATATAGGTGAAGAGCAAACCCTTCGCGTTCAGAAGACTGTTAGTATTCTTGACAAGACCTATCCTGGTACAACCCGCGTGTTGGACATTGTCCATCTTTTCAAAGTGTTGATTGCTATCATTCTCGCTGTACATTACACAGATATCTTGGTCAACCAGGTCACCGCTCCTTTGTTCGGAAAGCATCGTTTCCCTGAAGATTAGGCTGATTTAGATCCAAAAACACTTGAGGAAGAAAATCGACAAATGAAGATTCTATCATTAAGTTGTAACCTCCTTGATGCATCATTTGCCTTGGAAGAAACCCATCATGCTTCGAGTGTCCTCTCTATCAGCATTGTTCATATTCTATCCAAGAATCACGAACACCAAGCATAAAGAAAAAAGCACGTGTGAAAAATAATAGCTCTGTCCCAAGTGCTCTCTTTCTCTTTCTCCAGATCACCAGGTACAATACGTTTTACAGATTATGAATTCATCAAACCAACCATTGATACAGGCAATAACTCCTAGCTATACGAGTAAACTCTCCGACGACGTGGAGAAATTGCAGACTCGTCTGTGTCGACGAGTAGGGCAAGCGATTACTGACTACAGTATGATCGATGATGGCGATAAGGTCATGGTCTGCTTATCAGGCGGAAAAGATAGTTATGGCATGTTGGATATTCTTTTGGCCATACGTTCACGGGCGCCAATTCAGTTTGACATTGTGGTCGTCAATCTCGATCAGAAGCAGCCAGGGTTTCCCGCGCATGTCTTACCAGACTATCTCATCAAACTCGGAGTGCCGTTCCATATCGAAGAACAAGATACGTATTCGGTAGTCAAAGAACTCATCCCCGAAGGGAAAACCACCTGCTCACTCTGTTCCCGTCTTCGACGAGGGCATTTGTATCGTGTGGCTTCCGAGTTAGGTGCAAGCAAGATTGCCTTAGGGCATCATCGCGACGATCTCATTGAAACACTCATGTTAAATATGTTGTTTGGTGGAAAAATGAGAACCATGCCGCCCAAGTTAGTTTCAGACAATGGCGAACATGTTGTCATTCGACCACTTGTGAACGTGGAAG
>JBMYWX010000159.1:0-7598 GCA_049607825.1 Nitrospirales bacterium | reverse complement strand
TGCATATTGATATCATCGCTATGGATCTTTGGGCCTGCGAAACAGGAGGTTATCTAGTCACTTAAGACCAGCTCAAGCAAATTCAAATCGAAATGTCGACCAAACACGGTGTGCAAGAGTTGCTCGGATCGCCCCAAGCTATGATCCCATCAGATTCCTCAAACTATGTTGCTGAGACCTGGGTGTACACCTTCGGGAAGTATTCGAGTGATCCACATACCGGCGTGCCGCCTATTGGCATGACCTCTGTCCCAATCAGCAGAAACCGTCGAAGAACTCCTGAGATCCACATTCTATTTAATCAAGATAGAATCGTGACATCCATTCAGGAAAAGAGCCTGCCATAGCCAATGGTAACACTCCTACTTTTAAAAACTTTTTCTTCACTCCGTAGCATTGATCAGTACCAACCAGTAGACCTGAATTCTTAATTAGCCTAAGGTACTATCTCGACCCATCCTTCCTCATGTGCCCAAATTGATACTCTTCTGACCTAGCTCCAAGGAAGGACCGGCCTCCTACCCTTGGACGTTCCCGAGTGAAGGCATTTGGAATTGCAACCTCCTTGGCCTTCACTCGGATTCTTTATCTTCTACTCTCCAAACTTTCATACAATTTAAATCAGCTGAAAAACTAGCGCATACCGCGTAGCAGGCATAGGTACATGGTGCGCCAATCAGTAGTTTGCAAGAAAAGGTTGTTGCTATAACTTGGTCTTTGAAAACCTCAGGAATATTGACGATATCAATCCTTGGTTATGCTTCAGGATCAGTTACCCAGACAACACTCTTCGTATGAGCTAGACCAAGCTGAATTAGAACAGCAATCGCTCGCTCGTTTACATGAGGTATACTGGGACGAGTTAGTCTACTTTGTAAATCGCCAAGTTCATTCTCCACACATAGCACGCGACATCGCTCAGGAAGCCTTTCTCCGAATTATCCGGAACAACAACTTTCACCAAATTGAGCATCTTAAGACGTATCTGTTTCAAGTCGCCCTTAATCTGACTAAGGATCATTATCGCACTCACACCTGCCATACCAACGCGTTGCAAGAGATTCACGCACAACAAATTCATCGAGTGGAGACACGAACAGGTGAGTCTATCTTGTTGGCGAAAGAGCAACTTCAACTGGTATGCCATGCCCTTGAGGAACTTTCTCCACTCTGTCAACGCATCTTTTATTTAAATCGCTTCGAAGGACTCAAACATCGTGAAATTGCGGAGCGTCTCCACATCTCCAAGCGTACCGTTGAAGATAATCTTAAACGGGCACTGACTCACTGCCTAGCCCGTCTCGATCACGCTTAACTTCCTCATCTCAACTAACTATTTCCTTCCATTGAACATATTCGGCTTGTGGTTTTTGGAGATTCATCCGTCTAATATGATGAGTCACGAAGATGGTTGAACAACAATTTGTGTGCAGCATTCTCTTACATGGATCATCTCACTCCTCAATCGAATGAAGGTGACAAAAGCAATGACCTGCGTCAAGAAGCCATTGATTGGCACATCCGTCTCACCTCTGACGAAATTATCTCAGATGAAATTCAGCAGTTTGAGGGGTGGCATTCTCAAAGTCAGGCTCATAAACAGGCTTGGAAAGAAGTCAAGGCCCTTTGGGGTAGCCTAGAACCATTACGTCAAGAAACTCTTCGTGGCGAGACTCCGTTGAAAAGAGAACGGCACAAGGCAACTCCCCTCACACCAACATCTCGTCATTCGTCTAAGCCAACTTCGACCAGTCGATGGGTAACGCTGGTCGCAACTATTGGACTGATCGGTGCTGCCACACTCGTATCAGTCAATTTCAAACAATGGTTTGCAGATTACTCTACTGCTGTGGGGGAACGTCGTATTATTGCCTTACAGGACGGCTCAAAGGTCGAACTCAATAGTGAAACGGCTATCTCGGTCAAGTATTCCTTACAACAACGAGAAATTGAACTTCTCACCGGCGAAGCCCTGTTCGTTGTGGAGCCCGATGCACAGCGTCCGTTTGTCGTTCAGAGCGATGAAGGCCTCGTCAAAGCCATAGGGACCTCATTTATTGTCAAGCAGGAACGATCGAACACACGCGTCGCGGTGCTTGAAGGAATCGTAGAAGTCCAGGCCCCATCATCTAACCAACGTTCTACACTCACAAAAGAAATGGTTGCTTCCTATAATCAAACACAGGGAATTCAGAAAATACCTTCTCCCAACATGGAAGTCATCACTGCTTGGAGAAAGGGATATCTTATTTTTGACCACACACCGCTCCGTGAAGCCATCGCCGAAATCAACCAACACAAATCTGGAGAAATTGTCCTGGTCAATCGTGATCTAGACAACTATCGAATTAGCGGAATGTTTCGCCTCGATGCTCTTGAAGATGCCGTTGCGGCAATTGAAGAAACCACGCCTGCAGAAAGCCTCAGCATCACACCATATCTTGTGCTCCTTCACTAAGCACAACGATCTCGAAATCTTTAGCATTCAATCGATTACCACCATCGATTTGGTCTTGAAGCCCAATTCACCCAACTTCATGTGGTTTTTGTCATCTCATCCGTCTAACTACTGGTGGACCACAATAAGAGCCTAACCACATTCATATCGACAGGTTCACATACATCATTCCTGGAGACTCGATTCATGCAGATCTTTTACCTTCAATTTCTTCGTCAACATTATCAATTGCACATTCATATGGAAAGACACTTTATAATTCTACTTCTCTTATTCTGCGGTTCTCTTTTGTGGAATCACGGTGAGGCCATAGCCAAAGTCGCGGGAGGAAAGCAGACAGTCTCAACAATCAACTTCGATATTCCTGCTCAAGGTCTCGATAGCGCATTGCATGCATTCGGAAAGCAAAGCCAACAATCACTTCTCTATAGTAGTGAATTGGGACAGGGACGTACGAGCCAACGCCTTGTTGGCCGCTATTCCACTCAACAAGCGCTTCAGATCCTCCTCAAAGACTCTGGCTTAACTCATCACATCACTCCTGCTGGTACCGTAACGATTAAAGAAAACAAAACAGTACCTCATCGCCTTTTGACAGCTATGGATACTGAACCTGCAAGTCGGGAAACATCAACAGGAAACCAGACGCCGCCTTCATCCTCCGACAATATTCAAACCCTTCCCGAGGTTCACGTGCCTGGACTTCGACTCATCAAACCATCGATCATCGGGTATTCCACGAAAACAACCATTCCGCTGCTTCAAACGCCTCATTCCATCCAATCAGTGCCCGAAATCGTCCTCAAAGATCAGCGCATTAACCGACTGCAAGAAGTGCTCGAAAATGTGAGCGGCATTCGTTCTTTTAGCAATGATTTTGAGGGGTACATTTTTAATATTCGGGGGTTCCAATCAAAGAATCTCTATCGAAACAGCCTGCTCAGTTCGCTCGCAGTGGCCACCGCCTATGATACCGCGAGCTATGATCGGATCGAGATCGTGAAAGGACCCGCCTCAATTCTTTACGGACAAATAGCACCTGGGGGTCTCATCAACCTTATCCCTAAACGCCCATTAGATAAGCTGTACCTTAACGTCGAACAAGAATTTGGGTCGTTTGAACATTTCAGAACCGTCTGGGATGCGACAGGCCCAGTAGACGAAAACAAAACTCTTCTCCTTCGATTCTCTGGAGCCTATCAAAACAGCGACTCATTCCGAGATTTTCACGAACAGGAGCGGTTCGTCTTTCATCCCTCATTGACGTGGCGACCTACCGACTCAACCCAGTTGAGTTTTGAATTTGAATATTTCAAACACAATGTACAAAACGAGCTGGGAATCCCCGCAATCGGAAATCGTCCGGCCAGCGTTCCCCTCAGTCGTTCCTTTCAGGAACCAGATGATCCCTTGGATGAAACTCATAAAACCACCGTCGGCGTTGAATTTCATCATGCCTTCAATGAGTCGTGGAGTGTGAATAACAAATTTCACTACATCGATTCCTTTATGGAAAAAATTGACGCAGCTCCATTTGAATTGTTGGCAGATAACCGAACTCTGCGGCGAGAAATCATTGGCCAACAGTTAGACACGGATGGCATTTACAATAATAATATCAACCTGGCTGGAACGTTCGATGTCCTCGACACGAATCATCAAACGCTCGTCGGGTACGACTATTATTATGAACTGTACAACTATTTCGCGACAGGCAGTTTCGAGGGGACGATTACAGAAATTTCAAGCATTGATGTGTTTAGTCCGGTCTATGCGGGATTAAGTTCCGCGCAAATACTTGCACTCTTCAATGCACAACCTCGGGCATTTTTCCCTCAGAAAATTGAACAGCATGGCATCTATTTCCAAGATCACATTACGCTCTTTGATGTCCTTCATATCCGTGGAGGTGGACGATATGATTGGGCGTCCATCTCAACGAGCTTCAGTGCAACGTCGGCCGCCGACGCACGATCGAATTTCACCAAGGTCAAAGATAAAGAATTTAGCCCACATGTCGGCATCCTGTATCAACCCTTACCCTGGTTGAGCCTCTATGGAAGTTGGTCTAATTCTTTCCAGAATAATTCAGGTGCGGTAGACGCCAATAACAACCCACTCGACCCTCAAGATGGAGAACAATGGGAAGCCGGCATCAAAGCTGAACTTCTGGAACGGAAACTCTCTGCCACACTATCGTATTTTCACCTGGCTTTAGAGAATGTCGCTGTCTTAGACGAAACCACCACAGGAAACGATAGTGATTCAATCGCTGCCCCCAAGCAAACGAGTCATGGCATTGAATTGGATATCTTAGGACAGATTACCGATGAAGTCGGGATTATTGCGAGCTACGCCTATCTTGATACCGATGCGGGATCCAACGCCACGTTAGGGTTTGGGAGTGAGTTACCCAATGCTCCAACACATTCGGGCAGTGCGTTTTTAACATATGAATTTAGGCAATATGAGCCTCTCAACGGGCTCAGAGTAGGAGTTGGAGCCTATGCCGTTGGTAGTCGGCAAGGTGATAACGCCAACTCCTTTACCTTGCCAGGCTATGTACGAATGGATGCCTTTGCCTCCTATACGAAAATGGTCAGTACGTCACGTGTTACGGCATCGATAAATATTCGTAATCTGCTCGATCACGAATACTTCGAAGGGACTGACCAATTCTTTGGCCAAGGAGCACGATTAGCTATTTGGCCAGGTGCTCCACTCACAGCCATTGGCATGCTGCGTATTGAATATGGAAGCTAATCGCCACCCAAAATTTCATTCCATCTGAGATATCTCACGAAGCCCGTCCTCTCTTACGAGATCTGGCTAGAAAAGGAGATTCTTTGCACCGCCAGTCATGGAGAATGGTTTGGCTAAGCGTCCATCGTGCGCTGGCTCTCTCCGTAGGGGTCGTGTTCGTTCTAATGGGGTTAACTGGCAGTTGCAACGTCTTTTACATTGAAATCGAAGAATGGTTACACCCAAAACTTGCTATCACACCCACCCAACCATCCATTCAATCGCTTGACGACATTCTGAGCGCCGTTCAACAGGCACACCCTCACCAAACGGGATCATGGCATTTGGAAATGCCACACCATCCAGAACAGGCCCTCACCGCTTGGCACTACGAACCTCAAGAAAAGGAAGGAGCGTTTTTTGCGGCATTGATGGTCTCAGTCAACCCTTACACAACAGAGATACTCTGGAGTCGGTTCTGGGGTGATACACTCATGACTTGGATTTACGATTTCCACTGGACATTGTTCTTGGGTACATTTGGACACAACCTAGTTGGGATCTTGGGATTAGTCCTCTTACTCTCTCTGGGAACAGGACTCTATTTGTGGTGGCCGACATGGGGTAAAGCTCAACAAGCATTCACCATAAAGCGTGGGGCCAGTGAATCTCGCTTGCGTTACGACTGTCATCGAGTCACCGGAATCTACAGCGTTATTTTTCTCGCAATCGCCGGAATTAGTGGCTTTTATCTCGTATACCCAAACTATGTGAACCCTCTAACTAACATACTTTCTCAGAGTTCAGAAAATACTCACGGCTTTCGCTCTACCCTCTTGCCCAATACTATTCCCATTTCACTCACTCAGGCAGTCAGTATTGCACACGAACAATTTCCAACGGCGACATTGCGATGGGTGACAACTCCAAAAGATGAGAAAGGTGTCTATGAAATTCAATCACGTCAACACGGAGAAGCCAATATCACCTACCCAGCAACCCGCATATTGATTGATCAGTATTCTGGAAATGTACTCAGCACACGTAATCCCAGTCAATTTAGTCTGAGAGAAACATTCTTAAACATACAGTATCCACTACACAATGGAGAGATGTTTGGATTAGCAGGACGAATAATTATTTTCTGTTTGGGAATTGTCCCACTAATTTTATATGTGACAGGCATAACTATGTGGTTAAGAAGAGGAACAGGTAAAGCAGCTTCCCCATTAAGTCTGTTGCAACGGTGAGCGATGATCACTAGACAGCAACCGATGAAATTCTTTAAGACTAGAATCCTCTGCTGGAAGGCGATTGCACTCCTCCGGCGCAATGCAGGATAGAGTAACGCTAGGTTTCTAGTTGTTCCTCTTCCAAGGAGAAGATCTGGGATAGAAGACCTCTTGGGTCTTCACCTTGGTTCTGCACCTGGATTGTAGATCACCACAATTCTCGGAGTTATTTTTATGACCAAAATATTGATCAATGGGGGCTGGATGATGATTCCCATTGTGCTCTCGCTATTCATCGGCGTTGCTCTCATCCTTGAACGAGGATGGTACTTTCTGATGCGCCGGGGTACCACGGCTCCTGAAACCATGCTCCAATTGATGGAAGAAGGAAAATTTACGGATGCCTTGGCCCTCACGGAACAACACCGAAACCCAGCCTTACAGGTTCTCGCGTCAGGAATCGTGAATCGACTGAAAGACCCTGTCAAAGCCATGGAGAGTCGAGGACTTGGCGAAATTGGAAACATGAAGCGTGGACTTCCAGCCCTCGATACGATCATCACCCTAGGCCCTCTTTTAGGATTACTTGGAACCATCATTGGCATGATCGATTCCTTTGGCATCATGGCTGCAAAAGGCATGGGCCAACCCCATGCCGTAACCGGTGGCGTCGCAGAAGCTCTGATTTGCACCGCAGCGGGTATTTCTGTCGCTGTCGCCATCCTCATTCCCTACAATTATTTCATATCCAGAGTTGAACAGGAATCCGAACGAATCGAATATTTTTCCACTCGAGCAGAAGCCACCCTTACGTCCACCACTTTCTCGCCCTCCCCTCAATCTGCCTTTTCGGCATCAATATCTCGATGAGCCGTTGGCTCAATGCTGACTCAAGTCCGCTCAAACATCTGCGCTGAGTTCACATTGTTCCACAAAGTTAAACTTCCATGTTTTCTCAGAGCACACTTGAATGCGTTTTGGAAACGTCAACCTCAAGTACGACATCACACAATTGTCCAGACAAAACGTTATCACCTATTCGCCACAGAAATTTATTTCAAAAATCCAATTGTTGCACAGTTCAGTAAACACCACATTTCACTGATATTTGGTGTAACCATCTGTAGAGAACGACGAATCAGTTTGTTATTGAAGCACTCGCTCAC
>JBMYWX010000158.1:0-7606 GCA_049607825.1 Nitrospirales bacterium | reverse complement strand
TCCGGGCACGATTTTCATGATGAAACAAGTTATATCTTCACATTAAATGTTCAGGATGCTGATGGTCTTCGTGATACAACGTCCGTCCAGATATTTCCTGATAAGGTCGACTTTACATTTCAGACGAATCCTCCGGGATTAAATCTTTTTCTTGATCAAGTTCCGATTGTCACTCCATTTATTCACGATACCCTCATAGGATTTGAACATACTGTCATGGCGCCACCGACACAATGCAAGCAAGGTGTAAGCTATGGTTTGACAGCTTGGACTGATGGCGATGTCGTATCGCTCAAAACCGTTACCGTCCCCCCACACAATCAAATGCTGACCGCTCAATATACTGCTGTTGGCACATGTCCGTTGGAGGACTTAGTGATTGATCGGATGACGGTGGGTAGTGGAAAAGTCTACCCCACGTTTAGATTAGGTCGTAACGAATTGATGTATACGGATCGGCCGTTTCGATTTCAGGCTCCTATACCAGCCGTCTTAGATGGCCAACAGACGATACGGACAGCCAATCTCGATAAATCTTCCAGTACAAGTGAGCTTTCGTTTCTACAGTTTTCAGTGAATCAAGCCGTGGATGTGTACCTGTTATATACCAATGAAGGGACGACTCTTGAGGCAGATTGGGCCCATGAGGGACAGGGCTGGGGGTTACAAGATTTTACTGTCCCGAGCAGTTTGAATGGGGCGGAACGCCAGCGTTTGGTAAGAAAGCGTAGTTTTCCCGCTGGCCCAATACGGCTACCCGGAAATGGAAGCATTGCTGGCCTCAGTAGCATGTATCATGTGGTGATTGTGCCGAGTGGCGCCGGGAATCACGCCCCTGTTGCCATCGACGATACCGTGACAATGACGATGAATACTTCGTTTGATATTCCCGTGTTAGCGAATGACACCGACCCAAACGGAGAGGCTGTTACCATTATCAATGTGACACCGTCGAATCATGGGGGCACGACTATTAATACGGGCACATCCATTCAGTATACGCCCTCTGCTGACTTCACGGGAGTCGACAGTTTTGCCTACACCATTCGTGATGCTCAAGGAGCAGAGGACACCGCCACGGTCACAGTCACGGTTAATCCCGTAAGTCAGGAGTTGAGGATTGAAAATATAACGGTTGGCAGTGAGAGTGTCTATCCGACGTTTGCGTTAGCTGAAGGCGCGCTGATGTATACGGATCGACCATTTACCTTTCAAGCCCCGATCCCAGCTGTTTTAGAGGGACAGCTCGCGATACGCACGGCCAATCTCGATAAATTTTCCAGTACTGAAGAGACCGCATTTTTGCAATTTGATGTGACCCAAGATGTGGAAGTGTATCTGCTCTATACGAATGTGAATACCACCCTAGAGACTGATTGGTTAGAGGAGGGAGAGGGTTGGGAATTACAAAACTTTACCGTGCCATGTAGTCTGAATGGGGTAGAACGAAATCGGGTAGTACGGAAGAAGAGTTTTCCTGCCGGTCCGATACGGCTACCCGGAAATGGAAGCATTACCGGTACCAGTAGCATGTATCATGTCGTGGTTGTACCACGAAAAGAATGAGGCGTATGGAATTGTTCACTCTTTCATTCATAAATGGAGTAAGTCTCTTTACTAGATATGGCTTTCATAGATAACGATATGCGTTTACGGGGAACATCGACCTCTAACACGGAGGTTTTAACTTTTTGGTTGATCTGAACGATGGTATTGGAGTCGCTCACGAATCAATTGGCGAGTTGACTGATATGGACAAGACCATCTTGGAATTGATAAAGGCACTAAGTACGATTACATTTGTAATGATGCCAGAACCGGCATTCCCCATTTGGTTTCTTCAAAGGGTTACCACTTTTTTACTATTCTAGTTTTCATCCATAAGAGTTTCCCTTCGCAATACGGCTAAGTCTTTATGGATATCATGATTGCTAAGTAATGTGAATTGCTCTTTAAACGTTTTCGTATCTTTGTCATAGGAATCGGAAATGGACACATCAAATGTTCCATCGGAAAAGCCCGTGACCGATTGATCAATTAAGGGCAAAAGACCTCCCGAAGCTGGTTCGTCATCTTTTCTTTCCCGATTTACCATTTCAATATTACCAATATAGGTAACTTTATTTTGGTGTATTTGGAACTGTGCATGAATAGGGAAACTATAACGGCCAGCGACTGGAAATACGCCACTGCCTCCTGCAATTTCCTCAATGAGGTACATCCCAGGGGAAAGTTGTAGACTCACTAAATACTCATGATATTGCTCTTCAACTTTTAGATACGGTTGATTTACCTGAAACCCTATTTCCTCCTCTTCTCCTACTTTGATGACATTCACCTTTCGAACGTAGGGCTGATAGGCGGGAACATATTTATTACTCATTTTTAATTTAAAGATCGCTATACCTTCTTTTGTTGTGTCTAATTGAGTGGCATGCTGAGTCAGTGGCATATTTTTAGTTATTCCGCATCCGGTTGTCAGCAAACTCATTCCCAGTAGTATCAGGAGTAGAAGGTACACAGAATTTCGCTGATTGATAATCATAGGTTTCTCCTTCCTTGAGAAGTTCATTTCGTGTAAGCCAGTGACGGCGAAAATCGGCGTTCTAACCTTTCTGATGCTAAAGTTTACTGGTGTCAAGCGTAGTACTGTTCTAATGGGTTCGAATCAAACTGGTATATGGCCTCTTGTCATGTATAAGATATGCAGGAAATTTTCTCAGTCATACGTGATTTTTTATATTCACACTTACGTTTATTGAAATTATTCATGCCAAAATATAATTGTCAATGCCAATTTTGACTTAAAGCACAACTTGGCGCAATCAAGCTGCGGAAAAAATAGAACGGAATAAATTTTTGAATAAAAAATAAGCCAAGAAATTCAATTCGGTCGTGGAAGAACCGAGAAGATTTATGTCGTTGCGACCGGGACGGCTTTCATAGATAGCGATATACGTTTACGGGGAACGTCGACTTCTAAGACAGAAACTTTGACTTGTTGGTTGACTGTGACGACGGTATTGGGATCGCTGATATAGCGATTGGCGAGTTGACTGATATGCACAAGACCATCTTGATGCACGCCAATATCAACGAAGGCTCCAAAGGCGGTCACATTCGTGATCACACCTGTTAGGATCATGCCCGGTTCGACCTGCTCGATAGATTGGACACCTTCATCAAATTGAATAGCTTCAAATTGTTCACGTGGATCACGCCCGGGCTTAGCCAACTCAGTGAGAATATCGGTTAAGGTGGGTTTTCCGACTTCTTGGGTAATATATCGATTGAGGTCGATAGAATTCTGTTTTTCTGGATTTGTCATCAATTCTTTTACCGTACAACCTAAATCTTTCGCCATCGCATTCACCACGGTGTATCGTTCAGGATGGACCGCGCTGGCATCGAGTGGATGATCACTTTCAGGAATTCGTAAAAATCCTGCCGCTTGCTCGAAGGCTTTCGCTCCCAAGCGAGGAACTTTCTTTAATGCTGTTCGGGTTAAAAAAGGACCATGTTCTTTTCGATAGTTGACGATGTTGTTCGCAAGTTGCGGCCCCACGCCAGACACAGCTGACAGTAGTTGCGGACTGGCTATATTGACGTCAACTCCAACACGGTTCACACAATTGATAACGACATCCTGAAGACGTTGCTTTAAGATGCCTTGATCGACATCATGTTGATACTGTCCAACCCCAATAGCCTTGGGATCGATCTTGACGAGTTCGGCTAAGGGATCCATGAGCCTTCGACCAATCGAGACGGCGCCACGCACGGTCACATCCTGGTCAGGAAATTCTTCCCGAGCGACGGTCGATGCCGAATAGATGGATGCGCCACTTTCATTCACCATCACGAGGGGAATTTCTGGAGGCAGCTTTAATGTACGAAGAAATGTTTCGGTCTCTCTCCCAGCTGTTCCATTGCCAATGGCGATGGCTTCAATAGTGAAGCGTTTACACAGTTCTTTTATCGTTTCAGCAGATTGAGCGGCCCCACCTGCTCCTTGATGCGGGTATATCGTATCCGTATGAAGAAAATTGCCTTGTCGATCGAGACAGACCACTTTGCATCCCGTGCGAAATCCAGGATCGATGGCAAGCACGATTTTTTGACCTAAGGGTGAGGCCATGAGCAATTGCTGGACGTTTTGTGCAAACACTTCAATGGCCGTCTGGTCGGCGCGGGCTTTTGTAACGACTCGAGTTTCTGTTTCCATGGACAGGGATAGGAGTCGAGTAAAGCAATCCTGAATGGCTAAGATGACTTGATCTGTCGCTTGCCCTTTTCCTTTCACAAAGAGGCGATGTAATGTGGACAGGGCTGTCTGTTCTGGGACCACGATACGAAAACTCAAAAACTCTTCTTGTTCTCCTCGACGCATGGCCAGGATACGATGCGATGGGGCAGTGGCCACGGGTTCTTCCCATTCAGCGTAATCCCGGTATTTACTGGCTTGGACATCCTTCCCCCGCATGCCGGTAGTTTTGAAGAGGCCTTGTTCTAAGTACAATGCACGCATGGCTGCGCGAGCTTGCTGATCCTCGTTCACCCATTCGGCCATAATATCGCGTGCTCCAGCTAATGCGTCGTCTACAGATTCCACTCCTTTTTCTGAATTGAGATACTTTGCGGCTTCCTGTTCTACTTGAAATTGAGGATCTTGAGTCCAAAGTGATTGCGCGAGCAAATCTAACCCTTTTTCCTTGGCGATCATGGCACGTGTGCGCCTTTTTGGTCGGTAGGGCAAATATAAATCCTCTAAATCAGTCATCGAAGAGGCGGCCTTTATCTGGTTGTTGAGGTCATCTGAGAGATGGCCGTGTTCCTCAAGTGAGGCCAAAATAGCTGTTCGGCGTTTGTCCAATTCTCGCAATTGAGCCACGCGATCTCGAATGGATGTAATGACCACCTCATCTAATCCACCGGTTTTTTCTTTTCGATAGCGGGCAAGAAATGGGACCGTCGCGCCCTCATCCAAAAGTTCTGTGGTGACACCAACCTGTTTTGGCGAAATACCTAATTCAGATGCGATTCTTGATTCATGTGCTTCAGCGTTCATAACTTGCATTAATCCTTGTTGTTCTCATACGTGACTAACGCCACAACATACCATACCCTTCAATCTATTTTTCACCGTGTACACAGAGACAATATAAAGCTTGAAGCTTCTTGACTCTTGCACGGGGGCTGAGTAGGGTTTCTTGGCAATCTATTATAGGAAATTATGAGGAGGCCCACACAATGCCACAATTAATTGAAGACCCTTCGGTGATCACGGCTGCCGGGAATAAACCAAAACGTATTGAAGAATTTATAGGACGAGTCGCCACTAAAGATGAATCTATGAGTGTCGCGAGAATGGTCTCGCCTCAAGGCTGGGTGGAACCCGGTCAGCGTCCAGATTTTACAGAAACGACAGTCGTGTTGACTGGCATGCTCCGTGTTGAGCATGAAGGAGGAGCCTTTGATGTGTATGCTGGTCAAGCTATTGTCTGTTCGCCCGGCGAATGGGTTCGATACAGTTCCCCGGAACAGGGTGGCGCAGAGTATGTGGCAGTTTGTGTGCCTGCGTTTTCTCTTGAAACAGTTCACCGTGACGCTGAGTGATTCGGCAACCTATTTTGGCAGGATAAAAATTTAGATTATTTCGTATTTTTTCTTCTTCTCATGACTTCCTCTTCAGAACTATCCTTACGTGACTCACTGAAAAGTGAGCAGCGGCAGCGATTCTACGAGCAGAATAAAACTATTGCAATCGTGATGATCGTGATTGTGTTTTTGCTTCCATTTGTGGGCGTCTTTGTCCGTGGATTATTGGGTGCAGTCGGTGGGGTGGTCATCTCCATCCTTGCCTATTACTTCGTGCCCTATATGGTTTTGATGGTGCGTAAGCGGTGAGTTGAAAGTGGGAGATATGGCTAGCAATTGAAAAAGGTGGCGCTACCATTTCCACATCCCCCAATGCACCTAACCGTCACTGCACTGGGGGAGACAGAGAGAGTCCATAATCAAACACTTATTATACGATCTGGCCAAATAACGGGTTTGTTCATTGGCGAAAACCTATCTAGCAAGAATGAGAAAGCCATTTTAATAAAATGGAACTTTACTAGGATTGATCTCTACAGGAAGACAGGCGTACTGATAATCCTCATGCGTACGTGCTAATTCATCTTGGCGGGTATTACAGTCTTCTCTTGATTCATACGCATCAATGTACGCCCAGACTCCATCTTTGCCACTGTCAGTGTTGTGAAGGTTAGCCTTATTGATACCCCAGAGGACCCACGTGGTCGATGCTCCAGCGGCAGTTGTGCCCACGACTAGAAAAATTATGAAAGATAAAATAACACGTCTCATTTCTCTTTCTCCTATAAAATTATGGATGAAACATGGTAGAAAAAAATTATGATCATGATAATAATCTTAATGCGTCATCTGTTTTAACAGCGTGATGCACGGTAACTGACTCAAGGAGCTAGAACTGATAGTGGATAGGCTATTTTATACTGCCTCGTTTCTTATTTTCTACCCATTCCATACTATTGAGGCATTCAGTAAAGCAATAGATTAGAGATCCAAGCGAAATTCTCCAATTTGATCTGATATAAACATTCCCCTTCCGTCGTCAGATCTTATTCATGATCTGCATGTCTTCACATGAATGACTCCTAAACTTTCCTGCCGTAGAGGCTTGCTCATCTAAGTCAACATTAGCCTCCTCTCTTATGTAAGCGATAGTCATCGTCATCTCTATAACTGCCAACAAAGATAGAAAAGGAGAATCTTTCTTTTTCACGAGCAAGCGAGAGAGGTACTCGTCTTAATTGAATTACTGGAGTAGCATGAGTAAGAAGACCTTGAGAGATCTGTGGGATTCGATGCAGAGGCACAGTGGAAGCTTTTTGCTCGTAAATGTCTCGAGTCACTTCTCTCATAGTGACTAGGAAACTCTTCCAATGAAAATTTATTTTGTTTTCGTGTGTCTCATCTTGGTGGGATGTGGAGATGTTGCCAAAAGTCTTGAAGAAGGCAAGGCTTACGGAAAATCTCATACATTAAGCCAATGTATTGACGAGTCAATATCTAAGCTTGAAATGTGTGAGGATATGAAATGTGTGAGTGCCCATATGGGTTTCCCCAGAGGTTGTGCAAAGACCGCAAGTCTTGATCAACAATTCTGTTCAACCCTACCAGCAACCGTCATCGAGGCAGCAAATGCAATAAAACAACAATGTTCCACCCATCAGTTTCCAAAGGCCTGTTACAAATATATGCAGCAGCCGGTGAGTCGTTGTTATTAAATGTCAACTATTGAAATTCTGTTAAATTTCCCCCGTCATACCGTAGTGAGCTCAGAACTTTGGAAAAGTGCGCCTCAGGACGTACTGATGGCGTAAAACCATTCAATAAGTGAAGTTGTATATTATATAAAACGTATCTTGACCCCTATGCTGATATTGCGGTCTACTCCCCACATTCAACCGTCAAGTGCACCACGGGCTTCGCGAAACACTTCGTAAGGCGTTCGATACTGCAAGCACTTCCTCGGTCGGTTGTTCAATAACTTTTCGATCCGGTTGAACAGGCTGGGCTC
>JBMYWX010000157.1:0-7635 GCA_049607825.1 Nitrospirales bacterium | reverse complement strand
CACCTCATATGTTCCAGCAATATAGGCAGGCACGACCGGGCATTGTACTTCAGCCAGAATCACCCCAATCCCCGGTTTTCCTGACTGCAAGTCCCCATGTGGAGTTCGTGTCCCTTCGGGAAAAATCACGACGGATTTTCCCTCTTTCAATCGGGAAACGGTCTCCTTAAGAGCCTGCCGGTCTAACCGGTTAGTCTTAAGGGGAATCCACGCAATTTTGCGAAACATCCAATTAAGAACAGGAGGAGAAAAAAGATTCGCTCGCCCCAGAAATGATACACGTCTGGGAATGCCGCATCCTAAGAAAGGAATGTCTGCATAGCTGGCATGGTTGGCTGCGAATAGAACACCTCCATCCTTCGGTATATGCTCCACTCCATGGGCACGATACCGAAAAAACAATCGACCAATTATGTTGAACGCCGCCCAAATACCGGCGTAGACCAACCCACTCACTGGTGTGCTGCAACAACTTCCGTCATTTGGGTCAACACCTGATCAATTGATAAATTGGAGGTATCAATGATAATGGCATCAGCAGCTGGGAACAAAGGGGCCACCTCACGAGATCGATCTCGCTCATCACGGATCGCCATTTCTCGTTGAACTTCGTCCCAATTCTTCCCTCTATCGTCTTCTTGAAGTTCCTGATACCGACGATTGATCCGAACATCAGGGTCGGCCTCAAGAAAAAACTTCACTTGGGCATGGGGGAAAACTTTGGTGCCCATATCTCGACCTTCCGCAACAATTCCGCCTTTATCTGCAAAATCCCGCTGTATTGCTAATAGCCAAGCTCGGACAGGAGGATGCGCTGCGATAGTTGATGCCAATTGACTCACAGCAAGACTACGAAGCTCATGAGTGACATCCTGTTTATCAACATAGACAGAGAGCGTGTGATCTCCAGTAGTCAGTCCTAGGGTTGTTTTCGTGAGCAACTCTTCAACTTGACTTAAATTAGTTGGATCAACGTTTCTTGCCTTCACCTTCCAAGCAATCCCCCGATACAATGCACCGGTATCCAGGTAGGTGTAGCCTAAATGTGCAGCAAGCCGCTTGGCAAGCGTGCTTTTCCCGACACCAGCTGGACCATCAATGGTCACAACTAACTGACTATCCAGAGCCTCTAGGCTCTCCTCATGCACCTGCCATTTCGGTATTATAGTACTCAAGGTAAATTTGTCAATAAATCCAATAGTTTGCCTTTAAAGCCAGGAAAGGAAGTTTCAATACAGTCCGTTTCATCTATATGAATAGCTGAATCTGCTAGTAACCCTGCCACAGCAAGGGACATAGCTACACGATGATCACCGTAACTCCTACACTCTGCTCCACGAAAGGTTGCTCCACCCGTAATACGAAGACCATCCGAAAATTCCTCGATATGAATGCCAACTTTTGTCAGCTCAACTGCCATGGCCCGTATTCTGTCGGTTTCTTTCACTCTGAGCTCTTGGGCATCAGTTATTCTCGTCTCCCCCTCTGCCGCCGCCGCGGCCACGCACAAAATAGGAAACTCATCAATCGTCTTGGGCACAAGGTCGGCCCCAATAGCCACGCCATGAAGTGCCGCAGCTCGCACGACTAAATCAGCAACAGGCTCACCCGAGACTTCCCGTGAATTGGTAATTTCAATATTCGCGCCCATACTGATTAGAACCTCAAGAATGCCCGTTCGCGCAGGATTCATTCCGATATTTGGCAAAAAGACCTCAGAGCCAGGAATAATCGAGGCTGCCACAAGAAAAAATGCCGCGGCCGACAGATCTCCAGGAACTGACAACGGTTTCCCCGCGAACGAACCACGACCTTTCACAGCTACCGTACATTCGTCGACCTGCACATCAACACCGAGATATCGCAACATACGCTCAGTATGATCACGAGACTTTATCGGCTCTGTGACCCGAGTGGTTCCTTCGGCTAAGAGTCCAGCCAGAAGTACCGCAGACTTGACCTGGGCACTCGCGACCGGAGACGTATAGTCGCGGCCCATTAATCCTTGTCCAGTAATAGCCAATGGAGCATATTCCCCGGCCTTTCGACCAGCAATTGATGCACCCATGGCTCGAAGAGGATTGGCGACGCGCCCCATGGGACGATTCCGTAAGGAGGCATCACCCGTCAAGACTGAAAAGAAGTCTTGTCCAGCCAACACACCGGCCAGCAAACGAATCCCGGTTCCAGAATTTCCGCAATCAAGAATTGACGTGGGCTCGGTTAACCCCCACAGTCCTTTACCTAAAATTTTCAGTTTATCTCCATCGACTTCTTCAACAGAAATTCCCAGAGTACGAACAACTTGAAGGGTATTCAAGCAATCCTCTCCGAGGCAATGGCCAGAAACAGTTGTTTCCCCTTCAGCCAACGCTCCCAGAATGAAGGCCCGATGAGTAATGGATTTATCGCCAGCTACGTGAACCGTCCCCCGAAGAGGCTTGGTGGTAACCGTGGTTGACCAGCGGCTCATTGTAGACTTTCCCTGGCCTGCTTGGCCTGGGCCATGATTTTTTCTAGGCCTGCCGCATCGCCTTGCTCAACAAAATTCTTAAACTGTTCAAGATGCTGAACATAGACCTCAATCATGTTGACGAGATTATCTTGATTAGCTAAACAAATATCTCGCCACATTTCTGGAGAACTCGCAGCAATTCTCGTGGTATCCCGAAGCCCACCGCCTGAATATTCCAACAACTTTGACGAGTCATTTAGCTGTCCCTGCAATTCAGTCAGGGCCTGCATCAGGGCAAAGGCCGCGACATGCGGTAAATGACTCACTGCCCCTAGGACGAAATCATGGTCAATGGGATCAAGTGTACTCACAACAGATCCCGCAGATTTCCACAGTTGGCAAATAGATTCTAACGCTTCCGGATCTGTCCGCTTCGTCGGCGTGATGAGACAGCGAGCACCTTGGAACAAGTCAGCCGTGGCATACGCGACACCAGACTTTTCTCGTCCTGCAATGGGATGCGCGCCCACAAAACGAACATGTTGTGGAAGGAGTTGCTCTGCCTCCTCAACTAAATGTCCTTTTACACTTCCGACATCACTAACGATGGTTTGAGGAGAAAGACTCTCACCCCACTCTTTTATATGAGCTGTATAGGTGTCGACCGGCGTGGCTAAGATGACCAAATCTGCATCTTTAACAGCCTCTTGTGCCTTGGATTCATAAGAATCGATGGCTCCCAACTTCACCGCCAATGTGAGGTTTTCAATACGGCGCCCAACACCAACAATCGTGGTTGCTAATTGCTTCTGCTTGAGGATCAGTCCTAATGATCCCCCAATCAGCCCCACGCCAACAATGACAACTTTATGAAAAGGCTTATCCATTTTGATTCATTTCATTAAGTTAGACACAACGAATCTTTCACTTCAGGAAAGAAGGGATTCTCGAAACCTACGAATTGAAGCCACGTATCTCACTCTATAAATCCCGCCCGACGGCTTCTGCAATTAACTTCAAACTCGACATGAGATCTTTGAATCGTGAAGGTTTGAGAGATTCCTCACCATCACATAGGGCACATTCGGGATTGGAATGCACTTCGATTAGCAAGCCGTCTGCCCCACAAGCAATGGCCGCCCTGGCCATCGGCGCCACAAGATTCCATTTACCGGTTGCATGACTCGGATCAACAATCACAGGAAGATGGGTCATCTCCTTGAGGGTGGGCACAGCAGACAGGTCTAAGGTATTACGGTATTGCGTTTCGAACGTTCGAATACCTCGCTCACAAAGCATCACATTCCGATTCCCACGCGACATGAGATATTCTGCTGACAACAACAATTCTTTAATCGTGGCAGACAGCCCGCGTTTCAACAAGACGGGTTTATCGTAGTCTCCCACCTCTTTGAGCAACTCAAAATTCTGCATGTTCCTGGCGCCAATTTGAATAATGTCGGCCTTTTCTAAAAAGTGGCCAAGATCCCTAGCGTCCAGAATTTCACTGACAACGGGAAGGCCTGTCTCTTTTCGTGCATCAACAAGGTAATCCAGGCCTTCTTGACCTAAGCCCTGAAAGGAATAGGGTGAGGTTCTTGGTTTATACGCACCTCCACGTAAAATAGATGCGCCAGCGGACGAGACCTCTCTGGCAATCCCTACGGTCAATTCTTGTTTTTCAACGGCACAGGGACCAGCCATAATGGCAATTTTCTTACCGCCAACTTTCACTCCGTTCACATCAATAACGCTGTCATGTTTTTGGAATTCACGACTGACCAATTTCCATGGAGCCAACACAGGTGTGACGCTCTCTACGCCAGGAAATACCGTAAGCGGCTGATTTTGGAGAATCCGATCATCCCCAATCACGCCGACTACCGTGCGTTCTTCACCAGTTGAGACTTGCGATTGCAAGCCTAGTTCACGAAGGCGCTCCACAAGATGCTCTACATCATGTTCAGTGGCACTTGGTTTCATCACAATAATCATAGAACGTTTTGGTTACCCAAGACGGGTAAGTACTCCTCCAAGCACATCAAGAAAACGTCGGTTTTCCTCAGGCTTTCCTATCGTCACCCGAATCATTGAACCTTTGATATGACGAATAATGACACCCTCTCGCAGCAACGCATCAAAAACTTGTCGTCCATCACGCTGTGTGTCGAAGTAAATAAAATTTGCCTGACTAGGAATTGTCACCATGCCCATCTTCGTTAATGCTTGCTCAAGAACGTCCATCTCCGATTCATTGACTGATCGACTCGTGGCGACATGTTCTTCATCTTCAAGAGCTCCCAACGCTGCAAGTTGCGCGAGGCTATTCGCATTAAACGGCGGACGGATGCGATTCACATAATCAACAATCTCCGTTGTCGTAATACCATACCCCACACGCAACCCAGCTAACCCATAAATTTTGGAAAATGTTCGCAACACTACAACAGGCCGCTGCTGCTTCACATATTGCAAGCTATCGGGATACTCCGCAGATCGAACATATTCATAATAGGCTTCATCACATACCACGATGACATGATCGGGCAATGAGGCAAGAAAGGCATCAACCTCTGCAGTCGACACCATGGTTCCCGTAGGGTTATTGGGATTACAAAGAAATATCAATCGTGTTTTATCAGTTACCGCCTTGGCCATAGCAGAGAGATCATGTCGCCAATCTTTCAAAGGCACTTCCACTGGCACGCCATGGGCACCCTGCACCGAAATTTTGTACATCACAAAGGTGTGATCCGCCATGACGGCTTCTTCACCAGGTGCTAAGAAAGCCTTAATCAACAGGCTAATCACTTCATCCGAACCATTGCCTACGATCACTTGGTCTGCCGTCACCTTCCACCGGTCAGCTAGGGCTCGTCGTAAATAGTGCGCCCCACCATCAGGGTAGCGATTCAATGTGGCAACGCCGTCGGCTAAAATGGCCTGCGCTTTCGGAGAAGGCCCTAAAGGATTCTCATTCGAGGCGAGTTTGATGGCATTCGTAATTCCCAACTCACGTTCCAATTCATCCAATGGCTTTCCAGGTGAATACGGAACAAGAGAAGAAATATTTGGGTGAACTTTTAATGACATAATAGAAACCGTGCTTCGTGAATCCCGGTTAATTACTCGCAGAAGGATAGGACCCCAGAACTTTTAGAAAAAGACACCGCCCCTTCACTTCCTCAATCGCTTTCTTTAATCGGTCATCATCTTGATGACCTTCCAGATCCATGAAAAAGAGATATTCCCACACCTTGCGACGCGTCGGACGTGACTCAATTTTGGTCATATTAATTCCATACGACGAGAAGGGACGAATCATGTCATACAAGGCTCCAACCCGATCTTTGGCAGACACCATAATCGACGTCTTATCTTTACCAGTCCGTTCAGACCCTCGTTGCGACAGAATCAAAAACCTTGTGGAGTTATGAATATTATCTTCAATGCGCGATCGAAGAATCTTCAACCCATACAGTTCTGCGGCTATTTCTGAGGCAATAGCTCCAGAAGTAGGGTCGTCGACACATCGTTCAGCCGCACGGGACGTGCTGGGTTCCTCAGAAATAACGGCCTCAGGTAGATTCGCCTCTAACCACTGACGACATTGCGCAATCGCTTGCGAATGAGAATACACCGTCTTGATCTGTTCGAGAGAATCTGCTTTGGATAGCACATTATGGACAACTTCGAATCGAATTTCGCCATAAATGAGCAAGGGTGAATCCACCAACAGATCAAGCGTGTGATTGACGACTCCCTCCGTTGAATTCTCTACAGGAACGATCCCAAACCGAATTCGCCCACGTTCCACCTCATCAAAAACTTCTTTAATACTACTCATGGGTATATACTCAGCCGACTCACCAAACTTTTTCACTGCAGCCAAATGAGTAAACGTCGCAGGCGGACCAAGATACGCCACCGTTTGGGAACCCTCCAATGAGAGCGAGGCCGACATAATTTCACGATACACAGGTCGGATAGCCGAACTCGGAAATGGGCCAGGATTCTTACCCGCCAATCGTTCGAAAATCGCCGTCTCACGGCCTTGAGTATGCAGATGTGCAGTCGCGTCTTTTTTCTTCTTCAAATGCCCTACTTGAATGACATATTGCGACCGCTCATTCAAAATCTTGAGTATTTCGTCGTCTAAGCGATCGATGTTATCTCGACAAGAAGGAATATCGTTAGGAAGTTCCACGGGTTAGCTCCAGAGTTATTGTAATGTTCTCATTTCCACCCTCTTCATACCCTCACGTCCAATGGGAAACGAGTTCTAGAAGCTAGGGTAAAGGCACTTGGCAGATCTATCTCACTATAACTAATTTGAACTAACCAGCATAGCCGGAAAACGGGGGGTTTTCAAGAAGTACTGTCCGTCCTTTTATGAGAAGTCCGAAACTGTACATGCATAAGAATTTGGGATTGGGGGGTGTTATTTTTTTAAAATTGCTCACCAACCTATAAGTAGTCCCGTAACGATGACTACTTCCACGGGTCGTAGGATCCAAAGTTCCATAGATGACCTTCTGGGTCCCGACAAGAATACAAACGCCCTCCATGATCTTGATCTTCAGGCTTCACGACTATGTCCGCTCCGGCACTTGATGCACGACGATAATGCGCATCGACATCATCCACAATGATGTAGGGGCTCTGTGTTCCAATCCCTCCAACAGCTCGTGGCGTCTTTTGCAACTGATCAAAAGGCGTATCTCTGGCTGAACCAAGCATGATCATTCCCCCGTTAAATGTGAGTTGAGCATGGAGAATGATTCCTGCTTCACCAGGCACAACTACATGCTTCTCAAATCCAAACGCCTGGCACAGCCATTCGATGGCTGCAGCCGCATCTTCATATTTCAATGTTGGAATGATGCAACTAGACACTCTTAGGTTCCTTCAAATTACAATACCAAATTTTTTACAGCATAACTGGAAATAGACTCCCCAATGCTACGATTGGAAATCTTCTCTTTGATTGCTATAGCCATCTAACTTTTCGATGGTATCTACTCGGCCGGGGAAATTTGCGCAGTAGGACAGACTCACTAAGAGAATTGCTTACTCCAACGCGCAGGTCCTATTCCCTTAACCCTCTAGAACTTGAGACATGCCGGGGTTCGTCCCGGCAGCCGAGGTCCTTTTGTATCGACACTCGTGTCGATACAACT
>JBMYWX010000156.1:0-7796 GCA_049607825.1 Nitrospirales bacterium | reverse complement strand
GAAATCATCAGTGAGACATTTGTTTTCTCCCGTACAGACTGGGCTCCAATCTAACGGGTAAAATGCTAAGACGACTTTCTTGTTTCCTCGAAATTCACTAAGCTTCACATCGTTTTGATCCTGATCTTTCATCGTGAAGTCAGGAGCCTCATCACCAACCTTGATTTCAGCTGCAACATCGGACATGAATGTATCCCCCTATTTTTTAAGACAAAAGAACCCGATTATTACTTATAATGTTGGTAACATGAGATATAAATCATTGTCAATATGCGAAGAAAGTTGATACGTCACACTATTTCCATTCAAATCATACGAGATATCCTATCGTTGATACGTTGATGATCTGGGACAGTCTGATGACATAGATAATGGAATGTCCCTCTTCTTCTCTTGTAATTTCTCTAAATGCGGAGTATCGTTAAGTTACGAGATCACGATTCATTTCCCCCCACCCCTAATTCAATCTAATATGCCACAGTAGTATCCATTCATGGCTGGCAAGCGATCGTTCCGAACAATTCTTACACAGGGTCTGCTCTCCAGAAAATTTGCCATAGGGTTCGCCATCTGCTTAGGGCTTATGATCGGTGGCTTTATCGGCATCCTCTGGGTAGGCACTCAGGGGCTACCCTCAATCGAATCCCTTCAGGACTATCAACCCAGTATGATCACTCGCGTCTACTCAGATGAAGGAGAGGTGATTGGGCAGTTTTTTGTTGAACGCCGGATCTATTTCTTTATTTCAGACATTCCCCAATCACTTATTAATGCCATTATTGCAGTAGAAGATACGAGGTTTTTTGAACATCCCGGCCTTGATGTCGTTGGAATTTTTCGCGCGGCATGGACCAATCTCAAGAGTGGAGGAAAAGTTCAAGGGGCAAGTACGATCACGCAACAGCTTGCACGAACCTTGTTTCTTTCGCGCGAACGAACGTATAAGCGAAAAATTCGTGAACTCATCTTAGCAATCAAAATGGAACTGGTCCTGAGTAAAGAAAAAATCTTAGAAATGTATTTAAATCAAATATATTTCGGCCATGGTGCATACGGAGTTGGCTCAGCAGCCCAAACGTATTTTGACAAAGATTTATCCGAGATTAACCTTTCAGAAGCTGCCATCCTGGCCGGCCTTCCCAAAGCACCCAATACCTATTCGCCGTATCGCAATCCAGAGCTCGCGAAAAAACGCCAAGACCATGTCTTGAATCGTATGGTTCAGACGAATTTTATTTCTCAGGATGAAGCCGATGAAGCCCTGATGGCTGATATTCCTTTTCGTCGAAAATCAATCAAACCGATCGCCTCCTACTTTTTAGAGCACATTCGACAGACATTGGTAAATCACTACGGAGCGACGATGGTGTACAAAGGAGGATTGCAAGTCTATACCACCTTGAATGTCGCCATGCAGAAAGCCGCAGATGATGCAATATACCGTGGACTTCATGAACTCGATAAACGACAAGGGTGGCGCGGTCCTCTTGGGCATCAGCCTTTAACCGAACTCCTCGACGACCCCGTAGAAATGGCCAAGACTACAAATCCTGGAAAAATTTTCAGAGCTATTGTAACCAAGACCTCAAAGGAAGCTGCCGAAATATTAGTAGAAAATGTTTACAAAGGTCAGATTTTGTTGAAAGATATGGAATGGGCGCATCGTCGACTGAAGCGTGGACAAGAAGTGACAACAGCTGTCACACGAAAAAACCTTACCGCAAAAGATATTTTGAAGCCTGGAGATATCATTGAAGTCATCACAAAAAATGGAGACCTCGAAGCAGGCGAATTTCTCCTAGACCAAACGCCTATCGTTGAAGGATCATTATTGGCGCTTGATCCTCGAACGGGAGCAGTTCGCGCAATGGTTGGCGGCTATGATTTTCAACGTAGTGAATTCAACCGCGCGATCACCGCGCGACGACAACCTGGCTCCGCCTTTAAACCCATTATCTATGCCACAGCGTTAAAGAAAGGGTATACCCCGGCGAGTCTTATCCTTGATGCCCCAGTGGTATACGAACAAGAAGAAGAGGGTGAAATCTGGAAACCCGAAAACTATGAGAAACGTTTCTTTGGAATGATTTCTCTTCGTGAATCCCTGCGCCATTCCCGAAATGCCGCCACAGTGCGTTTATTGGAAAAAATCGGCGTTCAAGACGTGATGGACTTGGCGACGGCCCTTGGAATTACGAGTCCATTAAGCCAAGACCTTTCGTTGGCTCTTGGCTCTTCAAGCGTCACGCTTCAAGAAATTACTTCAGCATATGGAGTGTTTTCCAACCAAGGACTGTGGCTACCCCCTTATACCATCACCATGGTGAAAAGCTTAGAAGGTGAAGTCCTGGAACAACACATTTTTGAGCCTCAACAAGTAACCTCAAAAGAAACAGCTTATCTTTTAACCAACATGATGATGGATGTTATTCAGAGTGGTACTGGCCGAAGAGCCAAGTCTATTGGCCGGCCACTTGCGGGAAAAACGGGAACAACCAATAGCTATCAAGATGCGTGGTTTGTCGGGTATGCTCCAAATCTTGCTACGGGGGTTTGGGTTGGATTTGACGGTGTGCGAACACTAGGAAGGCTGGAGTCTGGAGCCCATGCGGCCCTACCTATTTGGACTCAATTTATGGGGAAGGCGTTACAACCATTGCCGGTCACGACTTTTACTATTCCTGAAGGCATTCGTTTTTCTCAGGTTGATACCACGACGGGAACACTACCATCTAAAACATCGAAAACCATTACCACAGAAGTTTTTGCCGAAGGAACTGAGCCCACTAAACCCGTCATTCCCAAGCCAAGCCCATTAGACTTTTTTGAGATGGATCAAATAACCCCATCACCCTCACCAACGAGCGATTCGTTTCAACCAACTCCCTTGACTCCATAGAATCAAGATGATTGCGCATCTTGGTATTCTTCGTACCAAGCCATTTGAATCGCTTCAAGTTTCTTTTCATCTGAACCTTTGGGGTCTCCGGTAAATTCTGGCCATCCCACAACCCACGCATGCATGTCGGTAAACCGAACGGTCAGTGGGTCAAGCTCTGGATGTTCTTCCTGCAATCGAATTCCAATATCTTCGATATCTTCCCATGTAAGCTCTTGCGACATGATACCCTCTTTTCACTTAACTCCCGGTAGGGCGAACGTCTTAGTTCACTTCTGAAAGTTTTTTATTTTCTAAGGCTTCCTTGAGTGTAGCATCCATCAGCACTTCAGCAAGATGATGAGTCGTTTTTTCAACTTCACTAATTTTCGAACGGATGAGCCGATGGTCATCTGCGTCTTTGAGGGATTTTAATTCATTTAGTATTTCATGAATTCCTTTGACCTCTTCGTCACTAATTAAATCTTTCCCACGGAATAAGGCCTTATCTGTGGCCATTAAAATCGCATCCGCCTCTGTTCGAGCCTCAATCACTTGTCGCAACTTGATATCTTCTGCGGCAAATTCAAATGACTCCCGAATCATCCCTTCAACTTCATCATCCGTTAAGCCATGCGATGGCTTCACTTGTACGGTTTGAGCCTCGCCAGTCCGAATATCTTTTGCTGTTACATTTAACATACCATTGGCATCAATCAGAAACGTGACTTCAACACGCGGGACTGCTGCAGGAAGAGGAGGAACTTTTAACTGAAACCGCGCCAAACTTCGATTATCCTTTACAAGCTCGCGTTCACCTTGGAGGATATGAATATCTACCGATGTTTGCCCATCAACATAGGTGGTAAACATTTCCTTGGCACTCGTTGGAATCGTCGTATTCCGACGAATCAATGCGCTCATGACACCGCCCATGGTTTCGATACCGAGTGACAACGGCGTGACATCTAACAACAACATATCAATCTTATTGCCACTTAAAATATCAGCTTGAACGGCCGCTCCAAGCGCAACGACCTCGTCAGGATTCAACTCACAATGTGGCTCTTCACCAAACAACTCCTGTACCCGTTGCCGTACCAACGGCATACGGGTACTCCCACCAACGAGAACAACTTCATCAACTTGATCAGCACGTAACCCTGCATCTTTTAAGGCAAGACGACAGGGATCTAAGGTTTGCTCGATTAAATCATTGGCCAGAGACTCCAGTTCGTCTCTGGTCCATTCTCGCTGATAGATCCCCTTTTCATTAGGGAGATCAATGACAACCGAGGCTTTCAGTTCATTGGAAAGCTTCACTTTCAGTCGTTCTGCCTCAAGCCGAATTGCTTGAACCAAATCCGCATGGTCATGAGAGTCAATCGAATAGCATTCCTTAATTTCCTTAATACAGATATCTGTGATCTCACGATCGATATCATCTCCACCTAAATGCGTATTGCCACTTGTGGAAAGGACCTCAAAAATTCCATCCTTAAGTTTCAGGATGGAGATATCAAACGTTCCTCCACCAAAATCATAGACAGCAATACATCCTTGAGTTTTTTTCTGAAGGCCATATGCAAGTGCCGCTGCAGTCGGTTCGTTGATAATACGTAATACTTCAAGACCGGCAATCATTCCAGCATCTTTTGTCGCCTGCCGCTGGCTATCATTAAAGTATGCAGGTACTGTAATGACAGCTTTTGTGATACTTTCTTTCAACTGAGCTTCTGCTCGTGCCTTCAATTCTTTTAGAATCATCGCTGAGACTTGTGGTGGTGAATAGGTCTTCTCACCAATCACAATACGAATAACCCCGTTTTTCTCTTGTAAGGTATAGGGAAAATATTTCAGTTCATCTGAAACATCCTCTAGACTTTTCCCCATAAATCGTTTGACTGAATAAATCGTGCGCGATGAATCTCGCACCAAATGTTCCTTTGCCGCATCCCCTACAATCAAGCCATTATCCGTCATACCAACAATCGAAGGAACTTTGGCTTGCCCATGCGGCCCTGAAATCACTCGAGGTTCTGCACCATCCATATAGGCAACCAAAGAGTTGGTCGTACCTAAATCTATTCCAACAATACGAGACATGATATATCCTATTGATTTTTCTCGAGAGCGCTACCCTGCGGTCTCGACCAAGTCATTGACAATATTTCGAACATATGTTTTATCGGAAAGAATTTCCTGCATGTCTTTTAAGACAGCATCCTTTTTTTCTCTTACGTCATCTGATGCTGGCGACTCACTCTGAATAGTATCCCATTCACTAAACTTCTTTTTGAGTGACAATTCCATTTCCACCTGACGTAGCTCCAATGATTCACGGTTTACCTTGAGTTTTTGACGCAACTCTTCTAGACGTTCAGCATCATGGGTTGATGAGAGCGAACGATACTCATCCAAATCTTCTTGAAGTTCTAATATTTCATCAAATAGATCAGCTGGTGGATTTGATCGAATTTCCTTGACCGCGCCAGCCTCTAATCGGATTAAATATTCAGCACGTTGAATGGGATCTTTTAAAGTCCGATACGCTGTATTGAGTAACGCAGAATTGCCCAAGCTGATTATTTGCTCTTGATCATCTTTATTCGAATAAAAATCTGGGTGAAATGTCCGACTTAATTCGTAGAATGTTTCCTGAAGCTTCTCCTGATCAATGTTCAATAATCGAGGAAGCCGCATGCAGGTAAAATAGTCCAGGTCCTTTGACAATGGTTGAACCTTGACGCACTGCCCACACATATATTCACCGGTGACTTCAGACTGGCAATGCCAGCACATACTCCGTGCCATTGGCAATTCCCGAGACGAATTGTGAGTACTATGATCGTGCGCCATAATGTCTTCGCCTCTCGCACGACGGGCATGGCTGAGTTGGCCATGCCCGTCAGTATTCATACCTCTTCACCGACAATGTTACGGTTCTAGATCACGCAGAAAATGATTCCCCACACCCACAAGTTTTACTGGCATTCGGATTGATGAATTTAAAGGCTCCACTGACCATGTCTTTTTCATAGTCGAGTGTCATCCCAGATAAATAAATTTCACTTTTCGCATCAATAATGACTTTGACGCCGTCAATTTCAGAAACGGAATCAAATTCGCCAATTTTTTCATCAAAATTCGTGGTGTAGCTAAGACCTGAACAGCCTCCTCCTTTGACACCCAGACGAAGACCACCTTCAGTTATACCTTGCAAGTCAAGTAAACGTTTCACCTCTTTTAATGCTGCTTCCGTCAAGTTCACTATTGGAGCTTCTGTTGTCGGTTCATCTGTCGTTTCTGTAATTTCCATTTGTGGTCTCCTTACTTTTCGAGATCCGCTTTCATCTTTTAGGATGAAGAAGCCGCACTCTCAACCTTTGGACTCTCCTCAGCCTTTTTCTTATAGTCATTCAGAGCCGACTTGATCGCATCTTCAGCTAAAACTGAACAGTGAATTTTGACTGGCGGTAAATTTAACTCTTGTACTATTTCTGTATTCTTAATGTTTCCGGCCTCTTCAACTGTTTTTCCCTTTAACCATTCCGTCGCTAAACTAGAACTGGCAATGGCAGACCCACAGCCGAAAGTTTTAAACTTAGCGTCCACAATCGTATCATTTTCAACTTTGATTTGTAGCTTCATGACATCACCACATTCAGGTGCGCCGACAATTCCAGTTCCCACACCCTCTTCTTCTTTCTTGAAGCTTCCCATATTGCGAGGGTTGTTATAGTGATCAATCACTTTTTCGCTATAGGCCATGATCTGAACCTCCCTTTATTGACAGAAAAATGAAAAATTACATACGTTAATGAGCAGCCCATTGCACTGTTTTCAAATCGACACCCTCTTTTGCCATTTCGTAAAGTGGGGACATGGCTCGCAAATGATTAACGGCCTTCACCATACGATCAATCGTATATTCCACTTCTTCTGCAGTGTTAAATCGGCCTAACCCGAACCGAATTGAAGAATGGGCAAGATCCGACCCTACTCCCAAAGCTCGTAATACGTATGACGGTTCAAGAGTCGCTGATGTGCACGCTGATCCAGAAGATAGAGCAATTTCTTTCACACCCATCAGTAGAGCCTCACCTTCAACATAGGCGAAACTAAGATTTAGATTACCAGGTAAGCGTTCCGTTCGATGTCCATTAAGATAGACTTCTTCCAGCTCTTTAGTAATACCTTCCTCTAAACGATCACGTAATTTGATGAGCCGTTCAGCTTCTGCATCCATTTCTTGTTCACACAATTCGCAGGCCTTTCCGAACCCGACCACAAGAGGAACTGGAAGAGTTCCCGATCGCATTCCCCGTTCATGGCCGCCACCATGAATCATCGGCTCTAAGCGAACACGTGGCCCCTTACGGCGAACATAGATTGCACCAATACCTTTGGGACCATAAATTTTATGACTCGTAAAGGCCATCAGATCCACGCCTAATTCCTGAACATCAACCGGAATTTTTCCAACGCCTTGCGTCGCATCGCAATGAAAAAGAATGCCTTTTTCTTTTGCTATTTTTCCAATTTCTTTAATCGGATTAATCGTCCCAATTTCATTATTGGCTAACATGATTGAGATGAGGATGGTCTTATCCGTAATAGCATTTCGTACATCCTCAGGGTTGACCATACCATCCTTACCAACATCAAGATACGTAACCTTTACACCTTTTTTCTCAAGTGCCTTTGTTGTATCGATCACGGCTCGATGCTCGGTAGAACTGGTGATAATATGATCACCCTTTTCTCGATACATCTCCAGCACACCCTTGATCGCCAAATTATCTGATTCAGTTGCACCACTCGTAAATACAATTTCCTTGGGGTCGGCATGGATTAACTTCGCTATTTGCTTTCGCGCTGTGTCAACCCCCTCTTCACCTTCCCAGCCAAAGCTATG
>JBMYWX010000155.1:0-7847 GCA_049607825.1 Nitrospirales bacterium | reverse complement strand
CATCCACAAATGGAACCTGGGCCACGACACCCGTAAATAAATCAGGGCGTAAATTAGTGACAGCTCCAATGAGCAACCCGCCAGCACTTCCTCCTTGCGCAAAGAGCTTTTCGGGATGCGCATATTGTTGATCACGCAAATACTCCGCGCAAGCAATAAAATCTGTAAACGTGTTTTTTTTCTTTAATAACTTTCCATCCTCATACCAGACACGGCCCAATTCCTCTCCGCCACGAATATGGGCAAGAGCATACACAAAACCTCGATCTAACAAACTCAACCGAGCTGAACTAAAACTGGCATCCATACTCGCCCCGTAGGATCCATAGCCATACAAGAGAAGTGGCCCTTGACCGTTGGGCATAAATCCTTTTCGGTAAACAAGGGAAATCGGAATCGTGGTATTATCACTAGCACGTGCATACAGACGTTCCGTTTGATAATTGTTGACATCAAACTCACCAAGCACTTCCTCTTGCTTCAAAAATACTTTCGTTCGTTTTTCCATGTCATAATCATAAATAGTCATCGGAGTTGTCATCGATGTATACCCAAACCGAAGGACTGAGGTATTCATGTCATAGTTATCACCGAATGCGGCATAATACGCAGCCTCGCCAAAATCAATTTCATGTTCTGGCTCTCCATCCCAAGGAACAATTCGAAGGTGGATCAAGCCATGAATCCGCTCTTCAACTACCATATATTTATTAAAAAGTTCGACTCCCTCTAAAAGAACATCATCTCGATGAGGAATCAGTTCTTTCCAATGCGCCTTTTCTGGATGATCCACTGGAGCCACCATCAGTCGAAAATTCTTGGCCTGATCATTCGTACGAATATAGAACTGTTGATCGCAGTGATCGACATCATACTCATGTCCTCGCTCACGAGGTTGAAACGTTTGAAATTCTCCAGAAGGCGTGTCGGCATGAAGGTATCGAAATTCACTAGTAATGGTTTGATGCGAGGCAATCATGAGATATTGTTTTGATTTTGTTTTATAGACATACGTCGAAAACGTTTCATCTTGTTCTTCATACACGAGCTCATCTTTATCAACCTGAGTACCTAAAACATGTCGCCAAACCTGATAGGATCGAAGCGTCTCGGGGTCGTGTTTACTGTAAAATAATGTTCGATTGTCATTTCCCCAATCCATATTACCTGTGGTCTGAGAGATGGCATCCTGATAGATTTCACCAGTGACAAGATTCTTTATATGTACCGTGTAAATTCTTCGGCCCTGCATATCGACGGCATAGGCGAGAAGGTCCTGATCTGAGCTAATCATCCAATTCCCGAGTGAAAAATACTCACTACCCTCCGCCAGTAGGTTTCCATCCAACATGATTTCTTCAGAACCTTCTACTGATTGGTACTTCCGACAATAGATTCCATATTCACGGTCGGTCTCATATCGGACATAATAATAATAATCACCCAGTTTAAATGGGACAGAGAGATCTGTCTGTTTGATTCGACCTTTGATTTCCTGAAATAACGTTTCTTCTAGCGGCTTCGTATGAGCCATGACATTATCGGCATAGGCATTTTCTGCGGTCAGATACTTGATGACCTCTGGATTCTCCCGCTCTCGAAGCCAGTAATATTCATCCGTACGTTGCTCACCATGTGCTTCCATAACAAACGGAATCTTTTTGGCTTTAGGAGGTTCGGTTCTTTCTGTCGTCGACGTATTGTTCATTTCACAGTTCCTTGTCTTGATAATAATCGCGCGATGCGATCCCCTCTTAGTCCATGTCCTTTGGCAACGATCGTTTTCTCTTTATTTGTCCACGCCGTTTTTTTTGGTCGAGTCTCCGTTCTTTGACCGATTTAGATATTCGAGTCGCCACCCGATACCGTTTTGGTGTGAGTGCTTCTCGGAGAAGATTTGAAAAACGCTCAATGAGTTCAGCACGATTCATCGATTGCGTTCGATGCTTCTGACAATCTAAGCGTAATACCCCGCTGGCCGTGATCCGGCTTGCGAGAGCAGTAAAAATATAGTTCTTTTGAAAAGCGGCAAGATACGGACTTTCTTGAACATTAAAATGCAAGGTTAATCGGCTATTCACCTTGTTTACATGTTGTCCGCCAGGTCCACGACTTCGAGAAGCAGTAAAAACCAATTCTCGATCTGGAATTGTAAGATTTTCCTTTATAACTATATCCATCGTATGTACCAATTGCTGGAAATTGACCTTCGTTAAGCTGGACATTGAAACTTCAGTCAGTTTCCTGGAATTCACAAAATATAGCTTACGATCTCCCACCCCCTAACAAGTGCGAGTAACTTCTTTCGTCTTATACCAACAGACAAAACATCATAAGAATCGTTTAGAAACACACCTGAAGTTGCATAAAACGGTTACTGAGGATTAGCTCCTACACTGCCTATCAGTTCGGTCATTGGGAGAGTAAACCTGATTAGAGGAGCACCTCGCATGTTGATTATCGAAACCCAATATGCTTAATGAATCTTCCCTTATATTCAATCATTATCTGAAGTTATCTAGACAACATTCATTGATCTTGGGTCAACACGATACCCGAACGCCTTACCTCCTGCAACCAATCAATGTCGTATGCCATATAAAAAAGGCGTAGGGGATATAGACTATCACCCTACGCCCATTTTTACATCATCAACAGTAGCCTATTACGCTAATGCTATCAACGCCTCATTAAAACTCCCAATCAACGTAGTTCAGCCAGCATGGCCTTCACCTGAGGGTCTTTCAGTTTCTTGAGGGCAACGCCTTCAATTTGCCGTATCCGCTCACGTGTCACTGACATGCTTCGTCCCACTTGCTCCAAGGTCCAAGGTTCTTCCTGACCAATGCCAAACCTCAAACGAACGACATCTTGTTCCCGGGGAGTCAAAATCTCAAGTATTCGCTCTAGTTGTGCAATTGTTCGTTTTTGGTCAATTTCAACATCAGGGGATACACCCTCGAGATCTGGAATCAGTTCGCCGAGATGGCTGTCTCCATCCGCTGGCGTGGCATCTAAGGAAATTGGCTCCTGAAATGCTTGGATTGTTTCCCTCACTCGTTCTTGAGTTAACCCTAGCTCTAAGCCAAGCTCTTCATAACTCGGATCGCGATCCAACTGCTGCGCTAATCGTTGAGCGGTTCGAGAAATGCGATTTGACGCTTCTGTCGTATGAACAGGCACACGAATAGTTCGTGATTGATCGGCGACGGCTCGAGTAATACCTTGCCGAATCCACCATGTGGCATAGGTACTAAATTTAAACCCACGTTGATAATCAAATCGCTCTGCGGCTTTCATCAATCCAATATTTCCCTCTTGAACGAGATCAAGGAATCCAAGGCCACGATTGAGATACCGTTTGGCAATATCGACCACGAGTCGAAGATTTCGCTGCACTAACTCATCCTTTGCTCGTTCAATTGTTTGTCGTGCTAGATGAATCCGCTGAAGTCCGAGATCTATCTGTGTGATGATTGTCTGAGCAACGGGATCCTCTCCTAGAGCCACTTCTCGTAACGTGTTCAATGAGAAAATGATCTCATCTATGATGGGAGCCGAAAGACCGCTCAACTCCAAAATCTCCTTAATTCGTTCTGATGTGCTCATGACTAATGGAGTCGCATGGAAGCCTTGAGAATAACGAATAGCCTCTTGTAACTCTTCTCGAATGATTGACATTCCTTGATGAAGTTGTTTGGCTAATTGAAGTTCCGCGTCGCGCTCGAGAAGCGGCCTTGATCGGAAATCTCTAAAATACACTGTCTCTAATGTGAGCGATCCTTCGGGATTGGGAACTGACCCCTTATTCAATTTCTTCACTTTCTTTGATGCCAGTCTAGTCTGTCGTCTTCCTTTTGTTGAGATGACGCCTTGGTCACATTGCTCCGTAGGGTGCCGCAATGTTTGCTGCTGCATGGAACCAATCATGCCTGGATCTAGTTCTAACGTATTCATAAAACACCTCTTTCAAAATTCAAATTGACTTACTCAAATGACAGCGCTCGTCGCAGAATATATTTTGAAATCCGGCTCCAACTATTCATCAAATCACACTCTGACAGACAAGAATAGCGGAGCACCTCGACGTTCAATGAAAAGCAGCGCTGACTGTCCTTTTTTTAAATTAGTGGTTACTTGTTGATATTCGTCTAAGGAAGAAATCCTATTTCTATTAACTTCCTGAATAATGTCGCCTCGAGTCACGCCGGCTTGAGCGGCAGCACTACCTGGTAGAACATTTGTGACAACCACACCCTTTGTCTTGCGCTTCACTCCCAATTGTTGAGCAGTGACCTCATTAAGTTCATCTACTGTTATGCCCGCAAGGTGCGACTCCGGTTTTCTGGCATCAACGGTAGCCACTTGAGCTCCACTGGATTGCTCAAGAATCGTTGCTTGTACGATTTTTTCCTCGCCATTACGCATCACCGTTAATGTCACTGATGATCCTACGGGCGTTTGCATCACTTCACGTTGAAGCGCTCTCGGAGTATTGATCGGAGACTCTTGATAGCGAACAACCGCATCGCCCCGTTTAAGCCCTGCTGAAGCAGCCGGGCTACCAGACTTCACATCAGTGACTAGAGCCCCATTTGAATTGGCTAATTGAAATGTCTTAGCTAATTCAGGCGTTAAGGCTTGAATACCAACACCGAGATAGCCACGAATGACTTTCCCATTTTCCAAAACGCTGTCGTACACTGACTGGACCATTCCAGATGGAACGGCAAATCCAATTCCTTGATAACCTCCAGTGCGTGAAAAAATTGCGGTATTGATTCCGATTAACTCCCCATTCGTATTGACGAGAGCTCCACCAGAATTTCCTGGGTTGATGGCCGCATCGGTCTGAATAAAATCTTCATACTGTGTAATACCCATTCCTCCTCTTCCCAGACCACTGACGATCCCCTGGGTCACGCTTGCAGTTAGACCAAACGGACTCCCAATTGCTAAGACATAGTCACCCACTTGAAGCCGGGATGAATCGCCCCAGGTTAAAAATGGAAAATTATCGCCATCAATCTTGATGACCGCGAGGTCAGTTTGAGGATCCAGCCCAAGCACCCGCCCCTCGAATTGCCGTTTATCCAGCAATGTCACCGTCACACGATCGACACCTTGCACAACATGATGATTCGTGACAATATGACCAGCCTTCGAAATGAGAACTCCAGAGCCCGTCCCACCAGAATTTCTTCTGGGTGGGCTTGGAAATGGCCTCTCAAAAAATTTACCTCCCCCAAAGTTCAAACCATCATTAGGGCTCCGATTCATCTCTCCATGGGAAACGGTAATATGAACCACGGTTGGTCGCACAATGTTTGCAACCGTTGCAAATCCTGTGATATCCGGACGATAAAGATCTTTCGAAGAGGATTGCTTTGCAATAGCCGCATTTAATGGAGTGGGATTCGACAAAAACCCTGAGATGAGAGAGCCACATAGTATCCCGACAAACAAAACCCCACTTAAAATCCCAACCTTGCGTTGAGAACGTAGATTCTCACATAGAGGCTCAATGAGTTGTCGAAAACGAAAGGCAATGTGTTGCATGCAATCCTCCTTCACGGTTACGTGGATAATGTTCTATACATATACTCACTAGACATGAGAGGAGTATTAAGCCTAGATTAAATATTTTTAATGTAACGGGGAATCCTTTTATCAATCATAGGCGATAGGGTTGCACTCTAACCTCATTATCCCTCCTCAGGTTCTAGCCTGAAATAATAAACTTCATTCAGATCGTAATGGATGGTAGCTACGATAATGAGGCTGACCCTTACGGATCCTGCAAGCTCATTGAAGATCGAAGGAATACCTGAAGGAGAAAAAGTTACGATTCAGAGGTAGCGAGAGGCAGTAATACAGTAAAGCAGGTTCGTTCATCAGGAATACTGTCAACATGAATAGTCCCGTGATGAACATCAACAATCCATTTACAAATGGCCAAGCCTAAACCCGTTCCTTTGGAAGCATGAGCACGTGCCATATCGGTTCGATAAAAACGGTCAAAAATTCTTTGCTGCTCAAGTGAAGTGACACCTATTCCATGATCACACACCTTCAGCTCCGCTTGAGACCCTACCTGAACGAGAGATAATTCAACGTGTGTATTGGGATGAGAATATTTAATCGCATTATCGACCAGATTTAATAACAACTCACGTAATCGAAGGTCGTCTCCTTGAATCACAATTGGGTCAATGGAACCTAAAACAGTCTCAACCTTCTGATCTTGACCAAGAACGATGGCTTGGAGTTGAATTTCACGAACGAGTTCATCGAGCTGAATACGTGTCATCGTCATCTTAATCTCACCTAAATCAGCTCGTGATAAAAATAATAACTCATCGACGATGCGGCTCATGCGATCAATTTCTTCTAAATTACTTTCTAAGACTTGCCGGTAATCTTCAGCTTGCCGTGGACGACGTAAGGCCAGCTCAGTCTCACCTTTCGTAATCGTTAAGGGAGTTCGGAGTTCATGAGAAGCATCCGCGCTAAATTGTCGAATTTGCCGAAAAGAGATTTCTAGACGTGCAATCATGTGGTTAAATACTGAAGCTAATCTCCCAATCTCATCTGATGAACGTGGACTCGTAATTCGTTGGGTGAAGTCTCCATCAGCTATGCGCTGAGCTGCTCGAGTAATCACATTCACCGGTTTTAGCGCTCGACCGGCCAAGAACCAACCGCCAAGCAACGAAACAATGATCGCAATAGGAGAAGCAATCACTAAAGCAAGAAGTAGTCGTTGCAGCATCTTGTCTGTCGGATACAGTGAAATCCCAACACGTAAAATGCTCACGAGTCGTTCTGTATGCATGATTGGGACTGATAACAAACGAAACGGTACGCCTTCATCAAATCTCACAGATTCAAATGTAGCATTGCCTTTCAACGACGCTTGAAAGGCTGTTTTGCTTAAAGGGATTTCACGGCTCTGAATATTGGCTGACTGTATGGTCACCTGGCCGGCCGGACCAAATATTTGAAAAAACTTGTCTAACAAGGCAAGCTCAGGAAAGTTTTGAGAGAGATCTTCAAAAATGAGAAATGGACCAAATCGATGTTCACCTAATGTCCGGATCGCAGCTGATGAAGCTTCTTCAAGCGAAACATCTACCTGATCCCGTAAAGCCCGGGCCATAACAAAATATATCGTCCCTGCAAATAAAATAAGGATCAGAGCCAAGGCTGTGCCATACCACAGTGTCAGACGGACTCGAATAGATGCCTCGCTCATGAATCAGACCTCATGACATATCCACTACCTCGAACGGTTTGAATGAGACTGAGTTCACGTCCCCGATCAATTTTATTTCGTAAATAACTAATATACACATCAATGACATTGGTAAATGTATCAAAGTCAAGATCCCAGACATGTTCGGTGATCATAGGTCGAGTTAAGACACGACCAACATTCCGCATGAGATATTCTAATAACGCATATTCTTTGGTTGTCAGCTCAATGCGTTGCTCTCCCCTCGTCACCTCACGCGTCACGGGATTTAACACCAAATCATCCACCTGCAAAATACCTGATGGAACTCCCCCCGCACGACGAAACAGAGAACGTGTGCGGGCTAATAATTCTTCTATTGCAAATGGCTTTGTTAGGTAATCATCAGCTCCGGCATCTAAACCCTTGACACGTTGATCGACTTCAGAGCGAGCCGTCAAGATCACAACCGGAGTCTTCACACCATTCCGACGAAGTTGCTTGAGAAGTTCAAGACCGGGAATTCCAGGCAGCATTAAATCGAGAATAATAAGGTCATAATCTATCGACTGTGCCCAGTCGAGCCCTTTTTGACCATCAGGACAAACGTCCA
>JBMYWX010000154.1:0-7848 GCA_049607825.1 Nitrospirales bacterium | reverse complement strand
TTCGTGCGATTCGTGCAAATTCCTCGAAACTGAGCCATGCAGAACTGGACAATGCTGAAAAATTAGATGAGGGGAACCCCGAAGAATTTGGGCAAGACTATCTCTTCCTTCGAGGCAAGCTCCCGAATCTTACGATACTTGGTGGGTGTTGCGGGACAGATCATCGTCATGTGGAGAACGTTTGCCGTGCTTGGCTATCGCGATGAACCAGAACCCGCTCATAAACGTGAACGTAAGATCTTTGGCCATTAACACGGGCGGTCAGCACCCACGGTTACCCCGTTTTCAAGTTTGGGTACTTCTGGCGTTGTTGTGAAATGACTTGCTGCAATGCGAAATAGAGAACGGTGGCCAAATCTGTTCCAGAGCAAATGTTCCACATAGACCAATTTAGGATTATGCTCCTCTGCTTCGATCAGAGCTCTGGCGACGATCGACTCCCACGACTCTCCTGCTTTTGCGCTTTCAGTATCATCGACGACATCATTGTACTGTGCATGCAGTGCTTCTAGGACAGCTCGAGTTGGTACTTCTCCCCGAGAGAACACTATCGCAAGCATGGCAGTCCAATAGCATCTAATAGCACGTTTCTGTTGGTCGGTAGGCAATTGGTTTGAGATTTGTTCCATCGCATGTAGTGACGTAATTAGGTGAAGGATCAGAAAGTCTCCTGGCTGCGTCATGAACAGTAGCGACATAGTTTCATACAATTCTTTCCAAACAACAGATATTTCCTGTTTCTCTATCCACGTTGGAGTATTGTGGATCAGTGGATGCCCTTCGGCTAACACTTTGGCGATGTTGAACTGTGTTCCTGTGATGGCGAGCTCAGGATGAAACCCGTTGGCTGCGGTGTACTTGTTGTCGGCGAGCGTGGTTTCGAGCCAATCGTGAAGCGCGTTGCGATCGGCTTCCCAAGCGTCAACAATGCGGAGGAATGAGTCGAGTACGGATGAGTCTTTTTCCTGATCATGAGTCGCGGGATATGTTCGGTCTGGATTGCACGAGAGATATGAAAATGCCATGTAAGCTAAGCCTTCAATGATCATCCACCGGTTTTTGGAGTCCAGAGACCAGCCGAGGTGTATCGTTCCATGCATAAGTGAACCCACGCAGCCAGGGAGCAGGATGGGCACGTATTCGCTCAGCAGCCGGTCCATTCCCAGTTCCTTTTCCTGCCGATCAAAAAACTGGCAGTAGGACGAGAAATTACAGTGTTGGCCCAAGTACTTCTGCCAGTTGTCCTCGGTGATGGTGTGATCTGAATGTCTCGCAGGATCGACACCATAGCCGTACGGCGTACATCTCACGTATGTGTCGAAATATTCCTGAATCCGCTCGGGCGATGCCCCAAGACGGTAAAGTGCGATCACCGCATGCTTCACATGATTAGTTAAGAAGCCGTTAAACTCGATATGGTAGGACTGATCGTTGAGCAGTGTCTCGACGACGCGTAATGTCTTGTTCTCATCTATTAGCATGTTGTCTCCTTCGTTGCCTGGAATAATTTTATTCTACTCCTCCGTTTCTAAGACAATCAAAAGCAGCGCTGTAATAGCCGGAAATAGATTACAAAAAGACTTTGCTATTTGAGATTGACTCTTCTATTAGATATGAACAATTTGATGCCGACTCAGTGAGTAATATCATGATTCGGAGGAGGAAGTCCCAAGAGCACCCAACCAGGGTTCATATTATAAGTGCCATTATTCTACGCATTCTCATTGGGTATGATACGATACCGTACGAATAGTTGAAATCTTTGCTAAACGTTGGAATGGACAAGTTGCCATTGAAGGCAACGGCTGAGTAGACATGGGAATAAAACTCTTCGACAAGGCCTTTGGGAAAGAATTTATAGATACTGTTCCTTCGAGCGCAGGGATTTATGAATTCAAAGTAGAAGAGCAAACCATTTATGTTGGCAAAGCCAAAAACTTGCGCGATCGAATCCGGCAGTACAGAAATACCACGCGAAAAAAGGTGCATAGAAAAATGCGCGAGATGGTTCGCGTGGCCACTGAATTGAAGTTCCATGTTGTTGCGTCTGAAAAAGAGGCGTTATTATTAGAAAATCAACTCATTCAAGAGCTGAGACCTCAATTCAATATTGCCAGTGCATTTTCATTCCTCTATCCAGTTCTTGGCGTTGGGTATGACAACGGTATCTTTTATCTATGCTATTCAACAGACCCAGATGCGTTCGAAGACACAGTATTTAAGATGCATGGTGTGTATCGTTCTAGGAGTATCACGAAAGATGCCTATTATTCATTGGTTCGGATATTGAGTTTTCTTGGACATCGTGAGCCTAGCCAGAGGATGAAGACATATGCACACATAAAATACACACATGTTTCTGGATTTAGACAGTTACATCATGATTTGGCCGTGGAGCTGTCTAATTTTCTAAATGGAAAAAATCGAAACTTTTTGCGAGTGGTTATTGATGCCTTACTAGAAAAAGCTGGAGCAAGAGGTGAGGCGGAGAAGATTCAAGAAGCAGTGAACTCTTTAGTGAGATTTTTTCGTGAAGAAGCCAATCGATTGAAGAAGGCCAAAAAGAAAGCAGAATTTGAGGGTGGGTTTCTGAGTCAAAAAGATCGAGATCGAATCTTTATCCTGGCACGTTTTGCAGATTGAATTGCTTAATTTTCTAAATTTAACAATATTTGAATATTATCAAGTAATATACTATGAAGCTAAGCTTTCTTCTCTTCCCTCTCGGGCCATTCAATGTCTGAAAATCTATAGCGCAATGCACGTAATAGGCTCCTTTATCAAGCAAACCCATAGGCCATTGATAGACTGGTGGGCTCCCTGAAGTTTGCCTGGTAAGAGGTAATAGTTTAGCCAGAGTATAAGATATTCCAAACCGTAGGCGTTGAGGCGAATAGATGAAAGTGTATTGTAAGCCTATGGCAAAACTGTTATTTGATTGACCTAGCCCAAGCCTGGGGTAATACTGTTAGACAAGGTGATCATCTAGAATAAGAGGAGGGAGTAGAGAGAATATGTCAGATCTTAGGCCTATTGTATCCCTAACTGGAAAGACTGAATTTATCCGGATGGTTCGCTACAAGAGTGAGAACCACGTAGGGGTACTAGCGCAATTTATGACGGCCATTGCGAGTGCAGGTGGAAGTGTCGGAGACGTCAAAACACGAAAGCTTGGAAAATTTTACATTTGGCGAGATGTGACCATAATTGCGCATGACCGTGAACACTTTGCTCAGATCCTCAAAGCTATTCAGGCATTACAGCAGACCAAAGTTGAGCAAATCATTGATGAAGTGCTCGAACGGCATCAAGGTGGAAAAATTAAGATGGATATAAGCCATCCGATTGAAACAATCAACGACATGCGGGCCGTGTATACCCCAGGTGTGGCAGATGTGTGCCGACTAATACAGAAAGATCCTAATGAGGCCTACAATTACACATGGATTCACCAAACTGTTGCACTTCTGACCAATGGAAGCCGAACACTCGGGTTGGGCGATATCGGTCCAGTTGCGTCCATGCCCGTGATGGAAGGAAAGGCCGCCCTATTTAGAAAATTCACAGGTTATAACATGGTCCCAATCCCCATCAATACCTTAGATCCGAAGGAGTTTATTGATACGGCCATTCGAATCTCCTCAGGGTTTGGGGCGATCCATTTAGAGGATATTTCGGCACCGGAATGTTTCGACATTGAAACGGCGTTGGTGAAACACCTGAAGAAGCCCGTGATGCATGATGACCAAGATGGGACTGCAGTCGTTTGTCTTGCTGCCGTGATCAACGCCTGTCGAATTGTCAAAGGTAATCTGGAGAAAGTTCAGATTGGTCAGGTCGGCCTAGGGGCCGCCGGGAGCGCCATTGCTCGACTCATCATGGCTTATACAAAACGGAAGGTGTGGTGTTGTGACAAGAATCCCGCTGCTGTTGATCGACTCGATGAGTTTCGTCAGAACAGTGCGACCTTAGAAGAAATCATGGATCGTTGTGACGTAGTTATTTCAACAACGGGCGTTGAGGGCTTAATTCACCCGTCAATGGTGAAACCACAACAAATCATCCTGGCTTTGACCAATCCTGTTCCTGAAATTACCGAGGAGCAAGCGTTGAAGGCAGGAGCGGCATTCTACTCTGATGGTCGATACGTAAACAACCTATTGGCGTATCCCGGTATTTTTAAAGGAGCATTAGAAACGCGTGCGACAGGGATCAACGACTCCATGTTGCTAGCGGCAGTCCAAGCCATTGTTGATGGAACTCCCCAAGGAGAAATTGTGCCTAGTCCTCTGGATCCCATGATCCATAAGGCGGTCACTCAGGCCGTCGCCAAGGCCGCTATGACAAGTGGCATTGCGCAAAAGGATCTGGACGAAGAATATTTCGAGGTTGAGGACAATAAATAGGTGGCTCTTCCGTTGGTCGCAGAAAAGACTTTGCCAAGCCCAGCTTGATGTCGTGAGAACAATTCAGGGCATCCCGCACGAAAATCTCGAGTAAGCCTGCTCAACACTTTCCAAGAAGACTAGTGAAGAAATGGCAGGTTTGTAGGCTATCGTGTTCTGCACGCTCGAAAAATGGAACTTCTCGTCAATCTGGCCATATCTATTTTCGTCTAGTAATATATTCTTGAACCTTCCTGTTCAATTGGGCCACAGCATATTGGCTGAGGCTATATTCCTACTTAATCTCTGGAGCCAAACAATCAAATGCGCCCATTAGGTCAAGATAAGTCTTTGAAAGAGAATTCTCAAAGGACTGACGTATCATTCGAGGGACCTGATGAACCCTATGCCCATCAGGACAGTCAGCGTCTGTGGCCGCAATCAGGCCCAGGAGAGACCAGACCTCCGACAGTCTTTGTGATCTTTGGCGCGCAAGGAGATCTGACAAAGCGCAAATTGATCCCTGCGCTGTGCAACTTAGCCGCAAGTCGTCATTTGCCTCAAGAGTTTGTCATTCTTGGCGTGGATGGGATCTCAATGAATACCGAGGATTTTCGCCTCAAAATTAGTCGAGACATACAGGAACTCTCGTCGCATCCTATCGACTCAACCATTAGAGAATGGCTCCTTGATCGCCTGCACTATCTATCTGGAGATTTTCGCGATTCCCACACCTATGCGCAATTGGAGAATGTTCTCTCGGAGTTGAATGCCCAATACGGTACGTGTGGGAATTACCTCTATTATATGGCCACGTCTCCAACATTTTTTGGGGAAATCGTGCAACAACTTGGGGCGCAAGGGCTCCTGGCGCAAGACAAGGGCTCCTCTCGACGAGTAGTCATTGAAAAACCATTTGGCCATGATCTGGAGTCCGCGCAATCATTGAATCAGACACTACGAAGTGTGGTTGATGAAAGTCAGATTTATCGTATTGATCATTACCTGGGCAAAGAGACCGTTCAGAATATTTTGGTTTTCCGTTTTGCCAATGGCATCTTTGAACCTGTGTGGAATCGGCAATATATCGACCATGTGCAAATTACGGTTGCCGAAACTCTTGGCGTCGAACATCGTGGTACCTACTACGACAAAGCCGGTGCGTTGCGCGACATGGTTCCCAACCATTTGTTGCAGGTGCTGGGATTTGTCGCCATGGAACCGCCTAATGCCTTTGACCCTGAAGCCGTCCGTAATGAGAAGGCAAAGCTCCTTCGCGCGATTCAGCCGATGAATCCGGTAGACGTCTTACAGGCCACGGTAGCTGGACAATATGGAGAAGGCACAAGTCATGGGAGCCATGTGTTGCCCTATCGTTCAGAAAGCAATGTTTCCCCAACTTCTTTGAGAGAATCCTATGCGGCAATGAGGTTATATATCGAAAGTTGGCGATGGGAGGGGGTTCCGTTTTATTTGCGAACGGGCAAGCGATTAAGGAGTCGGGTGACCGAAGTCGTCATTCAGTTTAAATCAGCTCCGTTGATGTTGTTTCGCAATACGTCGGTGAATCGATTGACTCCAAATACATTGGTCATTCGTATTCAACCTGATGAAGGTATTTCGCTAAGTTTTGGAGCCAAGGTTCCTGGCCCAACCGTTCAAGTTGGGAATGTTGACATGGATTTCCAATATGCCAAGTACTTTGGCGATGCTCCCAGCACGGGCTATGAAACATTGTTACATGACCTGATGGCAGGGGATGCCACACTCTTTCAACGTAGTGATAATGTGGAGTTGGGGTGGAGTGTGGTCGATCCCATTTTAAAGGTCTGGGATAGTCTTGGGGCACATGCTATTCATCCTTATGCCGCTGGAACATGGGGACCAGCTGAGGCTGATGCCTTATTGGCTAAAGATGGACGCATGTGGCGAAACTATGAATAACCGAAATTGGTGCAAATAACGAAATTGCCACAAACGCTTCCTGTAACCTCTACTTCCTAACTACGCGCCAAGCCCACATTCAACCCACAAGTACACTCAGACAGAAACAATGGTAAAAGCAGAGAGTGGGGCGAGTCTAAGATGGGCAGTCTTCTGGACTTGGTAAATAGGGACCGAAGCCCATTTTCCTGAGAGCCTCGTGATGTTTCGGAAGAAGCTGGTCATCTTCGAGAGAGATGTTTTCATCCTCGACTGCGTCGACCACCAACTGTTGCACCGTTTCCCCGTAATCGCGGGTTGAAATTTTAGGACAAGGTAGCCCTGAAATAAACCTTGCGATCGGCACTTCACCCGACTTCCTCATTTCGTAGTCAACTTCGTACGGGAAGCGACGGCAGATGGTGGGACGCAGTCCGTATTGAGTGCAAAGCCCAGGTTCCTCGTCGTAAAACACACAGTTTCCGTTTTTTTGGCTCTTCAATCGCGGCATCTTATCGACCTCAGGAATCACTTGGCCTTTCTTTTTCTTGAATGTGTAGCGACCGACGATGTAATCACCGAGCCCACTATCGACAAGAGTTGCGATATCCCGGAGAGAGAGAAGAATCCCCTCGCCCACTTTTTTATGAACGCAGCAGCGGTCCAGACAATTTCTGCAGTCGGGGATCTCAAAGGACCCGCGGTTTTTTTTGACCTTGACCATCGCAGGATCGACCAGTTCGTCGGTCTCCAATACTGCTCGCCCCAGGCGATGAAGTTTTTTTGATAGTGTACCCTTCACTCGTGTATCCATAGTATTCATTGCATGTCTCCAATTTCCGTTACGTATATCAAGCACAGGCGTGGTTGCACAATTGGTCTGGAAATATATTTACACTTTACAGGCGTAAATCTCGTTTTATGCGTTGCATGTGATGGAGGAGTTGTCGATCCTGGGCGACGCGGGCTTCAAACTGACGAATGCTCGAGCTCGCACTGGCATAGTGCTTCAAGCCAAACATTTGTGCGATGGCACGTAATTTCATGCCTGCTTCACATTGACACAGATACATCGCCATGCCCCGTGCCGGGGTCATGACCGCTTTTCCTCTTTGGGATGTCCATATACTATCCGTTGTCACATTCAAATGTTTACAGATGATTTCAACTATTCGCTTGATCGTGGGTTTCACCCGTGCGTGTCGAAGATCGGGTACGTCAATGTCCTGTCTCCGTACCTTGAGTTGGCGTGTAAATTCCTCACTACCCAGGATCGGCGGCTGTTTGCGCTTGGCATAAAACGCGAGAACTTCGTCATCAATATCATCTTCGGTAATATAGGCTTTGTATGCTTGAACGTCTCCTCTTGAGGCAAGCGATCTCAAAGTATATTGACACGTGAGCCATGCTGGACGTGTGTGTTTGCCAATATAGGCGGGATAGCTCGACCATCGATACTGCTCCAGTCGTTTCACCAATCCCGCTTCCAAAGGATTCCGATGAATATAGCGGGATAATTGCGTCCAATAGGCTTGTGCGT
>JBMYWX010000153.1:0-7850 GCA_049607825.1 Nitrospirales bacterium | reverse complement strand
GAGGCGATGTCGTTCACGTGTTTCAATCCTCACTGAAGGAGGAGATTTCATGACTTATGGGAAAACGAATTCTCAGTTGCGAGTAGAGCTTCGTCAAGTTGAGACAGAGGTGCAGAATTTACGGAAGCAGGAAGCCCAATATGCGGCTATTAATAAACGGCTAGAAGATACGTTGGAAAATTTGACGATCCATCAAGAAGAGTTGAGAGTACAAAATGAACAATTGCGCCATATGCAGGATGAGCTTGAACAATCACATCATAAATATTTTGATCTTTTTGAAGGTGCACCCATCGGGTATTTCTCTCTCAACCGGCGGGGCATTATTCTTGAGGTCAATCTTACAGGCGCGGAAATGCTTGGATATGAGCGGAAGCATCTCACGCAGACGCAGATGTCTCTTCTTATAAAATCTGATCATCAAAAGGCTTTTTCGGATCATCTCCAATCATTATTCTCTGAGGGCGTGCCTAGCTCCGTTGAACTTGAATTTCTACGTCATCATGATGGAAAGCGCTTGTTTGTCATTCTTGAAAGTATCCCCCTCTACGGCAATAGCAAACGAGTCACTGAATGTCGAACGGCTATGATTGACATGACCAAACGCAAGCAACTCGAGGAGCAACTTCACCATGCACAAAAATTAGAAAGCCTCGGCGTGTTGGCTGGAGGAATTGCCCATGATTTCAATAATTTACTTGCAGCGATCTCTACCCATGCCAGACTTGGCATTCGAGGGTTGCCCACGGGGAATCCAGCTATTACTCATTTTGAAAGAATTGAAAATGCAGCACTGAATGGGGGGGAACTTGCCAATAAAATGTTGGCTTATTCAGGACGTGAGACACTCGCACGTCAGCCAGTTAATTTGACAGAACTTATTGAATCATTAGACCATCTTCTATATCTTGGCATCCCAGAAAAGGCCGAAATGACTCTTAATCTAGATGCCAAACTTCCCCGAATTCAGGGTGATCCTTCCCAGCTTCGTCAAATAGTATTAAATCTGATCTCGAATGCTTCTGAGTCGTTGTCTAATACAAGCGGTACGATCACCCTCACAACTGGGACGATGGTGGTGGATCGGGCTTATCTCTCGCACTGTCGTTTTGCCGCAGATGTGTCTGTTGGTGGTGTTGTCTATGTAGAAGTAACCGATAGTGGTGCTGGTATTAATTCTGAAACGATGGAAAATATTTTTGATCCATTTTTTACGACGAAATTTACCGGTCGAGGGCTGGGACTGGCTGCCGTGCTTGGAATCATGCGGACACATGGTGGAGCCATTGATGTCTCAAGTGAGGTTGGAAGTGGGACATCTTTTCGTATCCTTTTTCCCATTGCCGAGGATCAAGATGTGCTTCCTGCACCTGAGGCGTCTTCTGTGCTGGATCAGGAGTGGCGAGGATCAGGTCTTTTTTTAGTAGTTGATGATGATGAGGAAATTTGTGATACCACAGCAATGTTTCTTGAACAGTTGGGGTTTAATGTCTTAACTGCTAAAGATGGATATGATGCCTTGCGGCTCTTCCAAAAGCATGCCGCAGATCTGAGCTGTGTGCTGTTAGACTTAACGATGCCAGGTATCAATGGGGAACAAGTTTTTAAAGAGATTCGCCGAACTTCCTCAGATGTTCCCGTCATTCTTTCAAGTGGCTATACAGAAGAAGACGTGGTAGCTCGTTTCAAAGAACAGCCGATTGATGGATTTATCCAAAAGCCCTATCCACTGCATACTCTTCTTGAAAAAGTGCAAGAGGTTGTTGGACCCTAGGCAACTCGTGATACGCCCAGGTCGTCTATGGCTGTCGTGAAGATTTTGGATGGGAAGATGACAAGATAGTCGTGTGTTGCTTGAAGGACAACGATACGACAAATGTTGTTCCTTCACCTTCTGTACTGTGAGCTTCCATCAATCTGCTGAAGTAAAGGCTGCCATTCAGTCATCGTCTCTGATAGAACGATGTTGAGATTGACCGAAATGGGGGTTAAGGTTTTGCCGCCGATCTTGGAATACTGCAGGATCGTATTGATAAGAGCTTGTATCTTTGAGCTAGCTTTTTCAATGTGACGTAAATCTTCCTGAGACTCTTCGCTGAGTTGATTGGTTTCGTCTCTCATGAGGTTGTTGATAAATGATCGGATATTTCGTATGAGCATTCTCAGATCATGAGAGACCAAACAGGAAAAGTCTTGGAGTTCTTTATTTGAGCGTAGAATTTCAGTCTTCATAGCCTGGCGTGCTGTGATGTCTCTGACCATAGCGAGGATCGAGGCTTTTCCGTTCAAGGTCATGCCTCCAGCTGAAACTTCAGCATCAAAAAGGCTTGTATTTTTTCTTTTAAATTCAACGTCAAACAGCATGTCGGTTGCGTTGGTACTATTCGCAGCTCTTTGAAAAGCGGGTAAAAGAGATACAGATTTTTCTGCCGTGCGAAGAGAGTGGAGATCGACAATATTCAGTTTCAGAAATTCATCATGAGTATAGCCCCACATGTTCTGTGCTCGCAGATTGACATCAACAATATACCCCTCCCAATCTAAAAGAATAATGCCATCATTCGATTGCTCGAATACCTGACGAAATTTCTGATTTGAACGAGAGAGTTCCTCAACCAGGTGCTCGTTTTCATCAACCAGCTTGGCATCGAGTAACCGTAACATCCCAGAATGGGTCTCATTTGTTATGATGGTATCAACTTCTCTCATTTGTATAGCGGTCAGAACATCAGCAAGTTCGCGCCGCGTCCGCTCGGTTTCCTCAACCAGTGTGGCATCAAGCAAACGCAGTAAACTCGGGTTGGCCTTGTTCGCGAGGATGGTGTCAACTTCTCCACGTTGTATGGCGTTAAGGATATCAGCAAGTTCACAGCGAGCCTGTTCAGCTTCTTCGTAATGCTGTTTCCATTCAGCGGCATTCTGGTCAGGCCAGGCGTCTTTCGTATCAGTCTGTCTGTCAGTCTTTCTACTCATTTCGCCTTCTTACATTGGGGGCCTTTTGCATGCTCCATAGTCCAGATCTTTTATCAAGCAGTCTAATCACGATGTTCTATTCCAGGATGATCAGGCTTCTTTCCTCTTTCGCATGACTCATGAGTTGTTTACGTTTTTTTGAGATCAATCCCCATGAGCACTTTTTCTGTATTTGATAAATTTCCAATAACCTTCCTTAAGGGTGCTGGGATTTCCTTAATTAATGTGGGGGTGGCCACAATCTTGTCTGCCTCAGCAAGGTGAGGATCTTTGAATGTATCGATGACCTCTAGCGTATAGCGACCCTCTAGCTGTTCCTCAAAAATCTTCCTGATATGTTTAATGTCTTGTCGCGCGTTCGGCGTTTCACCGGTGACATAGAGGCGGAGGACGAATTGTGAGGTCTCTGTCGGTGATGAAGGGGGGGGGCACCTGATTCGTTCAGGTCTATGGCCAATGCGGATGACGCAATAGCGCGGATCTCCTCACGTTCAAGCGGCTTGCATATCAAATCAAAGTTGCGGCCTTCCTGCACAGGTTGTTCTAGTTCTTTAAGAAATTCTTGAGCAAAAGCCCTAATCATCTGGATAGGGACCCGGGATTCAATTTTTCGTATCTCGTCCAGTAATTCGACGCCATTCATGCCGGGCATCTTTAAGTCGAGAATTACACGGTCATAGGTGCTGGCTTTGAGCTTGGCCAGTCCTTCCTCTCCATTCACAGCGACCACGATGTGACAGGCGAGATCATCGAGCGCAAACTCGAAGGTATGGCGAACAGCAGCAGCATCAATAGCCAGAATTCGTTTAATATTATTTTATGGAATAGACTATATTATCTGTGATGAGACAATTGGATGGAATTACATGATAGTTTTCCATCCAGACATAACGCAACGTTGGGCAATCAAAGGTGTAAAATGTTGAATATTATTGGCAATGGTATTCATGAAGCGTTCGGCGGATTCTTGATCTCTAAAGCATTCATAAATATCGTCCAGAAAGCCTCCTCGTAGCAGCGGGTGATAGAGAAAGGCCTGTCCTGGGGCAGTTTCAATTTCTAGAGGGTATTCTTCAACGTCTACATTTACGAGACCGATTTCTTTGAGCCATTGTTCTGCATCATTGGCCGAGGGTCGTTCATTTCGATAGGCTGTCAGTGCTTGTCGTTCTAGATTCAGTTCGTGATTGACCATTTCTTGGTCGACATGTTCCCAAAGTGATTCAAACGTACCCAGAGACGGAAATGTTAACACCAACTGGCCGCCAGGCTTAAGAAACTTGATGAGCTGCCGTAAGGCTTCTTTTCGATGGGGCCGAAAAAACATGAAAGATAAATTTCCAGTGATACGATCAAAGGTCCCAAGATTGGCAGGTGGTTTACGAATATCGCCTTGACGAAATTCCAGCCAGGGAAAGTGGGAGCCTTGGAATGTTCGAGCCCGAGAGAGTTGCGCCTCATTGATATCTAGCCCTATGACTCGGCCAGTTGGTCCAATGACATTTGCCAAATAAAACGTCGGGATGCCACTCCCGCAGGCAATATCTAAGAGAGTACTTCCTGGTAAAAGGGCAAGCTTTGATAAGAGCGTTTCGGCAAAGGGGGTAGACCAATAATCCTTCTTAGGTAAACGACAAAGCGAGATAGGCTGAATTTCAGTGGAACGTCGACGAATTGGGTCGGGTTGAATGTTCATGAATCCTCTTATTTGTTATTCCTGTATTATGTTCGAAATGTCATTGAATCGGACGTTTTCTGAAAATGTAGCAAATGTTGATGAAAATACTGTAATGAAAAGAATGAGTTAAGTCTGTCAGGCATAAAACCGAAGAAAGAATAGGAGGAAAAGTGCCAGGAATACCTAGGCTCACTTTCTTGGTTGCAATTAGAATTCAAAGTTGTCTTGAGCATGATTATTAAAGAAAAATTAATCAATGGTATGCATGTTCTGTGTTTAACTGGAAAGTTAGATATATTTTCACGTAACAGTTTTCGTGACACGGTTGAAACCCATAAAAAAAATGGAACAAAAGGGCTCATTCTTGATCTACAGGGTGTTTCATTTATTGATAGTGTAGGAATTGGGGCATTAGTTCTCGCTGCCAAAACCTTCCAAGGTGTGAAAGGGAAAGTTATTCTCGTGAATCCACAAGACATCGTCAAGACGGCCTTACATACCATGAACCTTTCCGCAATTCTTCCTATATTTGAAACAGATACTGAGTATTCGACGTTCACTCAGCCCACCTAATTCTCTTACTTTCTTGTATTTCTCTAATTAGAGCAACTCTATTTTCTAGTTGCCTTTCAAGCAGCACTAGAGATTTAAGTCCTTATCTCAGTAGTCTATTCGAATTCATATGGTTATCTTGTGATGCTCACGTATGTTTGGTCCCCAGATTATTCTTATGCTACTCTTATTGGGTTGACAAAGTAGGTTTTGCGGCAAGACTTCACGAATTTGATTGGGAGGGTGTCTATGGAAATCGTGTCGAGAAGGTGGATGCAGGTAATTGGATTAGTGGCGATGTTAAGTCTCTGTATGAGCAGTTCGGCGTTTGCGGAAGAAGAATCGCGACTAGAAGAAATTTTGGATGTCCTGAATACGATAAGCCAAAATTTGAAGGATGGTAATTATGGTGCAGCCTCCGGAGATTTTGATTATGTCTATGACATTTTTAAGGAACAGAAAGGCACTTGGCTTCTTGGATGTTTTGTCAAGAAGTTTCAAAAATGGACTCGAGTCGGTGAGGGAAAACGTGAGGTTGTTGGTGCGGCGGCCTTAGGTGGCGGCACGACAATCACACAAGGTTTTGTGAGAGACGGTAGTCAGGTCGATGCAAAAATTGTGATGTCTCCTATGGCATCCGGGCTCGGGGCACTTCTCAGTAACCCAGCATTCCGAGGTGGCGGGAAGGGCAAACAAAAGCGTCTGCGTAATGGGCTTACGGTGAATGTGCAGCCTAAGGAAATCTCTGGTGTCGCGGGGGGAGCCATGCTGTCATGGAAAGTGGTGAAGGGTGCTGTTTCTTCATCGGATTTTGAAAAGGTGGCTGGAGGGACTGTCAATGTTGGCTGCGTAAAAGACTTAGTGGGTGGGCAATAATCTCACTATTCCCCATCATGATCTTAATAGGGGTCATTTCAGTCATTGTTCACCCTCAGTCATGATTTTTAAGAAAAAAGGTGGACTCTTAACCCTATATTCAGTAGCATGGATCGTAGTAAACATTGGAAAACCTGTGGCTCTCTACGGATGGTTAGGCAGCATTTGGAAATTTGGAATAGTACAAAGTTAGGTGGCGCGACAAAGGAGGCTGAATTTTTATGAAAGTTTTTTGTAAAGTAACTGTAAATGTGGTGATTTTGGGATTACTCGTATGGAGTATGTCTGGGTGCAAGGCCATTCATACCTCTATCGCTAAGAAGGATCTCGATGTTCAGACTAAGATGAGTGATTCGATTTTTCTTGACCCTGTTGGTCCAGACAAAAAGGTGATTTTCATTGATGTCCGGAATACTTCTGATAAGGATAACTTCGATATCGAAACACCAATTAAAGCGGCCATTACGAAACGAGGCTATCGAGTTACTGAGGACCCTGATGAAGCGCATTATCGACTACAAGCTAATGTTCTCAGTGTGGCTAAGACGAGTCCAACAGCTGCAGAGGCCGCACTTGGAAGTGGTTATGGTGGAGTGCTTGGTGGTGCTGCTGCCGGAGCCGGGGTTGGTATTGCTACTGGCCATGGTTCAACAGGTGGTGTCGCGGGTGGTCTTATTGGTTCTGTTGTTGGTGGGTTAACAGAAACTGTTGCCGATGCATTTGTCAAAGATGTGTTGTTTATGGCTGTGACAGATGTTCAATTAGTTGAAAAAGCGGCAAAAGGGGTTATTGTCCGTTCAGATAGTGAGCAGAACCTCGCACAAGGTATGGCTGGGTCTCAGCGACAGACATTTTCAGAAGTCGGGAAACTGAAGAAATATCGTACTCGAGTAGTCAGCACGGCGAATAAAGCTAACTTAGAATATGTAGAAGCTGAACCTTTGCTTACCAAAGGGTTGACTCGCGTACTGTCTAATTTGTTTTAAGTTGTCGGGTCGTAGTCGCGCGATTACCCTGTGAATATTATTAGTCATAGGGCAGATCGTAACTTTACGTCCTATCATCACCTTTACGGGAGACGATTATGGTACACAACACAATTGGGAAATACCTTTTAACTGTTGTATTGGTTCCTACTTTCCTTTTTCTTGGGACGGCAGTGGTATTAGCTGATGAAGAAGAAGACTTAGCGGCGATGCAACGGGCACTGAATAAGGAAGTTTTGGAAAGACCCTTCAACCCTGGTGATAAAGCTGCAGTTGATCAGTACGTTGAAGATGCGTTAAAGAAAAATGAAATCCCCAAGCCATATGCAGGAAAGGATTGGAAGAAAGGGTATACCTGCAATAATCTCAGATATTCTTTAAGTCGTTATCGGAGCTGTCGCCATTATTATCGTCATTACGGTTATTACTATCCCTATTAATAAGCTATTCGTTGGATATAATTGACAGTCTCTAGCCAGAGTAACGAGAATTTTGCTCTGATTAGTGATTTCTTCCCTGGATTCCCCATTTTTTTCCTATCTGATAACCCAACCCGATTTTTAAATTTCTGAGAGCTTATTGCAGACTGTAAGGGTTTTGTTTGATTGTCGGCATGTGCATTTCTGCGCTGTCGTAGGACTAGGAGCGTGGCTTGAGATGGAGTTGTCCTTGAGTTGTGTCTAGAGTTACAAGAAAGTGATTAAGAAAGGACATGCCAAGGAGACCATCAATGCCTAAGACCACATACAAGAACCAGGGCGGGGCCCACACCCTGCCGGACGGCA
>JBMYWX010000152.1:0-7864 GCA_049607825.1 Nitrospirales bacterium | reverse complement strand
AAGCCATTATGAAACCACTAGCAAAAATACGGCACAATCTCAGATAAAGTGAATGATCTTCTCAATTTCTTCATAACCAAATAGACAAAAAAAAAGCCCTCATCCCTTCATTGGGGTGAGGACTCCGTCGTCCAAATCATATTTGATTTTCAGATCGCGGTTCTCAAAGTGACAACGTTGTCTCCTCAAGTTACCTAAACTTTTATCACCTCTTTGAAAAACTGTCAAGACATTTTTACTCATGCCACTATCTATAGATTCACATACATCCGTCCTATACTAACAGCACTTACCAATACTGTGATCGAATATGACGATGGTTGTCTTCTCTCAACAACCTAAGAATCACGTACCCTGTAGATTATCACTCAATGGAGGTATGTCCAATGTTAGATCTCAACAATCAATACTTCTCAACTTGGATGCTGATGATCCTGAGGGCGGTCATGGAAGCAGGTTTTCGAATGCTGTGTATTTTCCTCATTGCCTATCTTGTCATCCGGCTGCTCAAACTTGGCCTCAATACATTCGAAACCACACTGATCAAACATCGTGAACAAGAGGAGCTGTACCCGGGGGCAACTTCCAAAAGAATTAAAACGCTGACCGGACTCGTTCAAACGATTGGCCTCACAGCGATATGGGTCATAGCCACCATCATGGCACTGGCTCAAATAGGACTTGATATTACACCCATCCTGGCTGGAGCAGGGATCATTGGCTTAGCCATCGGATTTGGAGCGCAGAATCTCGTTCGAGACATGATTAACGGGTTCTTCATCATTCTAGAAAATCAGATTCGAGTTGGAGATGTCGCTATCGTCAATGGAACAGGTGGCTTGATCGAGCACATCACCTTTCGAACCATCACCTTGCGCGACCAAGCCGGTGTCGTACATATCTTCCCTAACGGGACCGTCACGACCATGGCCAATATGACGAAAGAATGGTCGGCATATCTGATGGACATCGGGGTAGCCTACAAAGAAGACATTGATCGAGTAATACAGATCATGAAGGATGTTGGCGAAGATCTACAAGAAGACAATGCATTTCGCACACTCATACTCGAGCCCATAGAAATATTTGGCATCGATCAATTTAAAGATTCCGAGGTTGTCATTAAAGCCAGAATCAAAACACAGCCGATAAAACAATGGGAAGTAGGTCGGGAATATCGCCGACGTCTCAAAAAATCATTTGATACCCACGGCATTGAGATTCCCTTTCCCCATCGAACACTGTACATGGGAGAAGCCAGTCTGCCCTTCACACATCGTTCAGTCGAAGCGAAAAAATCGGCATAGTCATGAACCAAGTTAGATCCAAAGATCTTGACATCGTCTCAGAAGCAACAAATAATAGCGACATCTTTTTCTTAAAATTAGAGGACACAAGAATCAATGCAAGATGACGCACGACCTAAAGATTCCAATGATTCCCAAGACTCCACCACGAGTCAGGCAACTAACAATATTGTTCCACCAATTATCGAAAATGGCAACACACTCGTTGTCGATGGATCGAATCCGCAATGCTATGACAAACCCAGCGCCGCACTCAAAGATGCCGGTCCTGACGACCAAGTATTTGTCATGCCTGGAGTGTATGAAGATCGAACCTTCGTCTCAGATCGAAGTATTCGTTTAATTGGAGCTGGGCGAGATCAAGTACAAATTTTCAGCAGACGAAGCAGCCCATTATATTTACAGCGAGTTCCCAGTGGACGCATTGAAGGTCTCACGTTTCGCTATGTAGGAAGTGATCAACATTCAGCGATGAATATCCTGGATTCTGCCTGCACGATCACGAAGTGTCGCGCACTTGAAGGTATTCTTTCGGGCGTCGTGTTATACGGACCGGAATGTCGGCCAACATTTACAGAAAATGAAGTGTGCTATAACCGAGAGTCTGGAATTTTTTCTTTCGCTGGTGCTCGCCCCTACATCAGTCAGAATGCGTGTTTTGGAAACCATCACTTTGGAATTGCCGTACGCGATGATGGAACCTCTCCTGACATTGTCCGAAACACCTGTAAAGACAATATGCTGAGCGGCATTTTGCTATTTCATGCAGCTAAAGCTCTGATACTTGAAAATCACTGTCACACAAATCAACATTGGGGAATGGTCATGACCCCTGACAGTCACTCCTCACCCGAACAGGAAGAGTTGCTCCAAGCAAATACGTTAGGAGACAACCCCCGAGGATCATTGATAGTCACACATGAGCCGTTGGCAGAAATTGGTCGATAGTGTATCGAACGATAACAAAGAGAAAGTACATTGGCTTTTGTGAATATGAAGGAGGGAATTCAGCGAAGATTTAAGAAGTGCGTTGAGCAACTTTCCAGAACCCTATGGTCAAAAATAACCATCCGAGAATAAAAAACAGCCCTCCAAGAGGAGTGATCGCCCCCAACCACCTAACTCCCGTCAGAGACATGACAAACAAGCTTCCTGAAAACAACACAATGCCAGTCAAAAATGACCAAGTCGCCCATCGAAAATGAGAAAGTTCATACACAGCCAACGCTCCACCTGCCACAATTAAACCAAACGCATGGTACATCTGATACCGAACTCCAGTATGAAAAACTTCTAACATATGCTCAGATAATATAGACTTAAGGCCATGCGCACCAAACGCACCAAATGCGACTCCGAGCAAAGCAATGAACGCTCCAACTGATACGAATCGAAAACCGATAGAATTGTTCATTTCTCTTATTTCTTAATGATCACATCTCACGTTTTTCTTCCCACAACTCACACTGATTGATTTCAGCTTCCTTAAGCAAGGTCATGGAGATGCGGTTGGTGGAGGCGGCATCCTCCCCCAATCAATATGTTGCCATCCACGTTCATGCGCCCAATACAACCCAATCTTGACCAATGAATCGCTCGCTCCCGCAAACAAGGCCATGGCCGCCTCACCTGAGATTAACCACACGACGATGGTGGTCACAAGTGTCGCGATCACTCGCCAGCTCATGCCTTTTACTACACTACGTAAATGCGTTTCCATGATGACGACTCCCGTCTATTTTGAAGACGATACCTTCTTTGCCTTTTGACGTTGCACTGTTCGTTTTGATTTAATTTTTCCATGAGGTACATCCGCATTCCGTACAAAATCTTCAAGCGTATAGTGATCAAGAATTGCAGAAATCGCATTCCGCACTTCCAACATAATACTTTGAATCGCACATGCCGGTTTATCCGCATATGGACAATCTTCACATTTTTGATAGGCGGTTTGACTCACACAGCCGATTGGAGCCAACGGACCATCAAGTGTTCGAATCACTTGTCCAAGTGTGACATCGGTTGGAGCCTTTCGTAACCGATAACCGCCATCAACTCCTCGACGACTCGTTAATATTCCCGCGTTCTTCAGCGTCAATAAGATTCCCTCCAAAAATCCCAATGGAATCCGTTGCTCTTTCGCCAACTGGGTTCGCTGCACAGGCACAGCCAGTTCATAATTCGCTGTCAACTCAATGAGCGCCCTCAAGGCATATTCACTCTTCTTTGAAAATTTCATAATTCTTTATAATGTTAGCTAATTTCATTAAGAATAGCAAAGACGAGTGAACGACTGTATTCAAAATGGGCATCCTACATTTTGACAATATAATAACGCCTCCATAAGAAAATAGCACAACTCAAGCAAATGATCCTGTTTTTGTCCTTCCTTCATTTTCTGTCTCGGCATCTCTCTCATCTCTATCAAAAAAAAATTCCTTATCAACTCCAGTAAACATTGGCGACAGAAATATTTTCTACACTAAGCAACTTGACCCGCGTTTTTCCCCTTATGCTCTCCTTCCACAAGACTTTCCTTGCCAGGCAACCATTATTCATGGGCCGCTCTCTTACCTACCGAGCATCTGCGAAAATGTACAAAAGGGTTCAGAATAGTATCGATATGTGTTCGATTATCATTTAGCTTGTAACAATTGCGGGAATTTTACGACTACGTGGCAGGCTTAATATGTTGTCTTTAACTGGTAGTTATTTTATTCGTCGGAGGAATTTCCATGAAGGCATCTGACCTATTTATCCGGTCTCTGGAACAAGAAGGTGTGGAGTATATATTTGGAGTGCCTGGGGAAGAGAATCTTGATTTTCTTGAGTCTTTGAGAGAGTCAAGAATCAAGTTGATTTTAACGCGTCATGAACAAGCTGCTGGATTTATGGCTGCTACATACGGACGCCTAACGGGAAAGGTTGGGGTGTGTTTGTCCACGCTCGGACCTGGTGCCACAAACTTTGTGACCGCAGGCGCGTATGCTCAGTTGGGGGCTATGCCTCTCCTCATGATCTCTGGACAAAAACCCATCAAAAAGAGCAAACAAGGACGCTTTCAAATTTTGGATGTCGTTGAGATGATGCGACCACTTACTAAATTCACCAAGCAAGTCGTGCACGGCAACAGTATCCCCATCATCGTTCGAGAAGCGATTCGCACTGCCCAGGAAGAACGACCAGGAGCCGTCCACATCGAACTCCCAGAGGATATTGCGGCTGAAGAATGCTCAGCAGAACCGTATGAGGTCCTCTCTCCAAGACGGCCACAGCCTGATACATTAGCGATTGATCAAGCCGTGGCCATGATTCGTTCAGCAAAAATGCCGTTACTTCTTATTGGGGCAGGAGCCAATCGTAACCGCACGTGCAAAGCATTGACCCAATTCATAAAAAAAACGGGGATGTACTTTTTTAATACGCAAATGGGGAAAGGTGTTATTGACGAACGCCATTCATGCTTTTTGGGAACGGCCGCACTGTCCACGAAAGATTATTTGCATTGCGCCATCGACCGGGCTGACCTTATTGTCAATGTTGGCCACGACGTCATTGAAAAACCTCCATTTTTTATGGAAAAGGGTGGATCGAAAGTCATTCACATCAATCACTTTTTTGCTCAGGTCGATGAAGTTTATTTCCCCCAGCTCGAAGTCGTGGCAGATATCGCTTCCAGCATCGAACAGATTACCGAGAAACTTGCCCCCCAAGACAGTTGGGACTTTTCCTATTTTCGCCGCGTGAAACAAGAGATTGATGGCCATGTGGATGACAAAAGTCAGAACGCGAGTTTCCCAATCATTCCACAATATTTAGTTTCTCAAGTTCGAAACATCATGCCTGAGGATGGGATCATTGCGTTAGACAATGGCGTGTACAAAATTTGGTTCGCGAGAAACTACAAAGCCTTTTCACCCAACACCGTGTTACTCGATAACGCCCTCGCCACAATGGGAGCAGGCTTTCCATCGGCCATTGGTGCCAAAATGGTCTACCCAGAAAGAAAAGTTCTCGCCATTTGTGGTGACGGTGGGTTCATGATGAATTCACAGGAATTAGAAACTGCCGTTCGTTTACAACTCAACCTTGTACTTATTGTTTTGCGCGATAACGCCTATGGCATGATCAAATGGAAACAGGCCGGCATGGGATTTCAGAATTTCGGATTGGATTATGGCAACCCGGATTTTGTGAAGTATGCGCAATCGTATGGAGCTCATGGTCATCGAGTAGAACAATCTGATCAACTCAGCACATTACTGCAATCCTGCCTAGTGTCTCCAGGGGTACATCTCATCGAAGTCCCCGTCGATTATTCTGAAAATGAACAAGTTTTGATTGAGGAACTTAATGCCAAAACCTGCATTTTATAAATGGGTCCTCCGGATTTCCCATGGGAATCGCACTGCCTTCATCTTCCGAATAGTTATCCTGGAAATTTCCTCCCCTTTGTAAGGGAAGGAGAGGTGGGGTAAAGTTATGCAAACTATAATAAGCGATTGGCCAATAACCAACGACTGTAGCAGGCTCGACGTCTCTACCTCCCCTCACCCCTCCTTACAAAGGAAGGGAAATGGTTGGCCCTTAGATTCCTTCGCTTACTCATGCAGAACCTAGCAGCACCACATAAATAACCTATGCTTTGTGAGCGTCAATCATGACTAAGAGATTACAAGTCCTGGCTCCCTTCGACAACCATGTAATCACAGAACTCGATTTACATAACGAATCACAAGTCGAGGAAGCACTCAAACAAGCTGATCGACTGGCTCAGCACTATGATGAAGCACTTCCTGCCACCGAACGAATCGCAATCCTAGACAAAACGGCAAACCTCGTAGAAGCCAAAGCCGAAGTATTTGCAAGGCAGGCAGCAGAAGAGGGCGGAAAACCTTTAGTAGATTCTAGAGTTGAACTGGATCGAGCCGTTCAGGGTATTCGGGAAGCCACACGCTCCATTAGTCAAATGGTGGGTCGTGAAATTCCTATGAATCTTACGGACTCCTCTCGCAATCGAATGGCCTTTACGATACGAGAACCAATTGGGCTTGTCGTGGCAATCAGCGCATTCAATCACCCCTTCAACCTGATCGTCCATCAGGTCATTCCAGCTATTGCCGTCGGATGCCCCGTCATCGTCAAACCTGCTCTCTCTACCCCTATATCTTGTCTCAATCTCGTGAAATGTTTATACGAGGCAGGGCTTCCTAAGCATTGGTGCAAAGTCATCCTCAGTGAAAATGTTGTAGCAGAAAAACTCGTCACCGATTCCAGAGTCAGTCTTTTTTCTTTTATCGGCTCCGCTAGAGTTGGCTGGTCCCTTCGTTCTAAGCTGGCCCCAGGCACTCGCTGCATTTTAGAGCATGGTGGCGCGGCCCCTGTCATCATGGATGCAACAGCGGATATTCAAGATGCACTCCCCTTGCTGGCCAAAGGTGGCTACTATCACGCCGGACAAGTATGCGTTTCGGTACAAAGAATTTTTGTGCATGAATCGATTGTTCATGACGTTGCCACAGGACTGACGAAGTTGGCAGAAAAGATGGTAATAGGAAATCCGGAAGACGAAGCCACTGAAGTCGGACCACTCATTCTTGAAAGAGAAGTAAACCGTGTCTCCCAATGGGTCAAGGAAGCACAAACAGCTGGAGGAATCATTCAGACTGGAGGCAAAAAGATCAATAACACCTGTTATGCACCGACCGTTATTCTCAACCCTCCAGAAGATGCCAAAGTTTCAACAGAAGAAATCTTTGGCCCAGTCATCAATGTATATTCCTACCAGGACCGTCTTGAATCTATTGAAAAGGCTAACCAGGTCCCCTTTTCATTCCAAGCAGCTGTGTTTACAAAAGATGTTAATATTGCACTTGATACGGCAAAACGTCTAAATGCTGCGGCGGTGATGGTTAACGACCATACAGCGTTCAGGGTGGATTGGATGCCATTTGCTGGACGGAGATCATCCGGGTTAGGCGTTGGAGGTATCGGCCCGACGATGAAAGAAATGACAGAGGAGAAAATGATCGTCTTTCGGTCACTCGGACACCTGTAATCAACACAACAGAAGGATGGTTATGACCGTTCATAGTATGTTCCTCAACTATAGTAAAACTTGCAACAACCGTGTCCGAGGACACTTATAAATAAATTATTATCCATCGCATTTATTTCAAATAGCAAATACAGGAGATCTCTTATGCCCACATCATATGCACTCACTCTCGAACACTTCATGGCAGGGTTGAAACGAAGAAACCCTGGAGAAACAGAATTTCATCAGGCCGTTGAAGAAGTCGCGACCTACCTTATCCCCTATGTAACAAAACACCCTAAATATGAAACAGCGCGAATATTAGAACGTTTAACTGAGCCCGATAGAATTATCATCTTTCGAGTATGTTGGGAAGACGACCAAGGAGATGTCCGAGTCAATCGCGGATACCGAGTTCAATTCAATAACGCGATTGGTCCCTACAAAGGAGGGCTGCGTTTTCATCCATCGGTCAATCTCAGTATTCTCAAGTTTTTAGGATTCGAGCAGATTTTCAAGA
>JBMYWX010000151.1:0-7899 GCA_049607825.1 Nitrospirales bacterium | reverse complement strand
TAGATAATACTAAGGAGGGAAAAAGCTATGAAGGAGAAGCTGAGAAGTTGCGTGAACAATTAGATGGGTTTTTTAGTTCAAAAGAAGGTCCTGAGAAAAAGCCATCTGATCATCAAGGGGAAAAGATTAAGGGCATTTTGGCTCCAAATTATGAACCAAAAGAGGCCGGAGCTATTTATGCATGGGCCTATAAAGAACTGAAGGAGGCCGAAACTCCTGATGTCTTTATTGTTGTGGGAACGTGCCATACTGAGTTAGAGCATGGCGTGGCGGTGACTGATAAAGATTTTGAAACACCCTTAGGCGTATTGTCCGTGAATAAACCCATTCTGGACCATTTTCGGGCCAATGGTGGGCAGACGTTTTTTGAGGAGGACATTCGCCACGAGCAAGAGCATAGTATCGAATTTCAATTACCCTTTATACAGCATGCGATAGGGAGCCAACGATCTATTACGATCATTCCTGTTCTGTGTTCATTCCCTGTCGTCACCTTAGCCGATGCAGAACTTAAACCGCTGTTTGAGAAAATTGATGACTTTTTGGTAGCGATGAAAGCATCTATCGCCGCGACAGGTCAGGAAGTTTGTGTGATTGGAAGTGCGAGCCTTGCACATATTGGTTTGCGGTATGGGGATAATAAGCCTCCAACAGACTTTTCTTTTCACCGTTGTATGCAGACCGACTTAGAGATGCTGAAAAAAGTTGAAGAAATGAAGCCCGAGGAGTTTGCGCAGTTTATCTTACAAGAAGGGGATCAACGACATATCATGGGATTTTCGACGCTCTTCTTATTGATGAAATTGATCAATGCCGAGAAGGGGGAAGTGTTACGGTATGATCGAGCGATAACGGATCAATTTAATTCAACTGCGACCTATGCCAGCATCGCTTTCTTTTGAAAAAATCGTATCTTGTCGTTTGTGATTTGTCCCAAATATAGGGAAAGATTCTTTTAAATAAATACGAGTGACGGCTTTTATTCTTCTACGGTCACTGTCATAAGGATGGGATGAAGTGGGTTGTCTCGATCGTCTCGCGGGCCAGCCACAATCTGATCAACGACATCCATCCCACGAACCACCTTCCCAAAGACCGTGTACATACGGTCGAGGCTTCCTGAGTCTTCCACGCAAATAAAAAACTGAGACCCATTGTCCGCAATATCACGAGTACGGTCTTCATTCCGCGGGACCTTGGCCATAGCAAGGGTACCACGTCTATGGGGATGGTCACTGGTTTCGGGTGGGATACTGTATCCAGGAGTCCCTGTTCCATGAAGGGCACGATCAGGGTCTTTGCTTAATGGATCTCCACCTTGGATGATGAAGCCGGGGATCACACGATGAAAACTGGTTCCGTCGTAAAATTTGATCTTAATGAGGTTGATGAAGTTTTCAACATGCCGTGGCGCGATATCAGGAAAAAACCGAAGTTCAATCTTGCCCAAACTGGTTGAGATTGTCGCTTTTGGATTTTTTTTCTGAAATTGTGGTCTGGGTGTGTCTGACACAATGAATGTGAATGTACCAAGGGATGTATCAGATCATCAAGTCCATGCACTCAAGTTGGCATGATTTCACTAATTTGCACAATCGGGTCAACATTGGTGTAGTTTGGCATGTCGGCAAGTAACGCATTTCCAGCGACTTCAAAAGCTGCTGAAAAAACTTCAAGACTTTCAAACATTAAATGTCCGATAGCAAAAAACGGGGATTCGCTATGGCTCAGGTCTGTCAATCCTCGATCAACTTCGACACTTTTCAGTCCAAGTGCATCCATTTTCTCATGTACTAATGCCATATGCTTCTTCGCGTAGTAGTCAATATCAAAAGTCTTGCCTTCATTTCGTAAGTACATCACAGATACTCGAATCACATTTGTTCTCCTTGAAAATTAAACGGTTAACGAATACTTGAAGATACAAGAGAAGTAGCAGTGAGTCTAGGGAGAGAGTTTGTTACATCTGATGTTTCTGCATTACTTCTAAAGTTTCTGGAGTTCCGATTATTTACAAATATCCTATAGCGGTTTCTTGTCTCTCTTTGACTTTGTGTTGTAATTCCTTTTTCAGAAAAGGGATTTCCTGTTGAACTACATGATTTGCTTTAATGGTGCCAATATTTATCTAGGAATAAAGTATTCCATACTTAGCACCTGCATCTTTTTCGTTATGTAAGGCCGAGATGAGTGTGGAGACAGCTTCTGGTCCTCGAGAGTCAAGAATCCAAGCCGCACCATTTCGAATTTCAGCATTCTGACTTTTTAATTCTACCAACAACTCTTCTGTTGACATATTACTTTGTAGGCAACCGGTCAGCAGGAATGTCTGAAAAATCAGAAAGGCAAAAAATACTGGCGCAAGGAGTTGAGGAAAGCGTAGCAATTTTGTTGTAATCATCTGCTAGTTTGTTTTGAAGAGTCGCAATAGTCTTATTTACACTTTCGGTTTTTCGTTAGATTTATTGATGGAATCTTAATGCCCCTCGTCGTCAGTATTTAGTTTTTCTTGGCTATTTGTTCTGTTTAACCCATTCCCAGGTCTGATTTTTAGCCAGAAGATTCCCCCAATAAAGGCCACAAATGCCGCAGCTCCTAGAGCTGCTGACCAACCAAATTGATCGGCAAGCCAGGGCGTCAGTGTTGGTGAGATCGTTCCGCCAAGATTGGCGCCAGTATTCATGAGCCCGGATAACGTACCAGCATAGGGTTTAGAGAGATCTGTCGTAGAGGACCAAAAGGCGCCAACCGTAAAGTAGAGCCAGCCTGCGCCAAGGGAGAGCAGCGCAATGGCCAGGAATGGAGCTTCGACATTTGCTCCGATAACAATTGAAATCGAAGACAAGATCATTCCAGTTCCACCTACGCTCGCTCGCCCAATGTTTAATCCCCGCGTTTGCGTCAGTTTGTCGGTCACCCATCCTCCCAGTGGACAAAAGACTGCCATGGCCAGAAATGGGGCAGACGCAAAGAAGGCACCACGCAGGATACCAAATCCACGAACATTGACAAGGTAGAGATAAAACCAGGACATGTAGACATAAGCGACATACCCGAGGCAGGTGTAGCTTAGTACGAGCCACCAAACGGTAGGAGTTCGACATATCGCCTTCCATGGAACCTTGGATGACTTTTCTGTCAACTTCTCCACGCCTTCTATGAGTATGGCTTCGGCTTCGTTGACATGGCGATGTTGATGGGGATGGTCTGTGGCGTACCAATACCATAGAAGGGCAATGCCAATTCCTAGTAGTCCAGCAGAGTAGAAAGCGATTTGCCATCCGTAATTGACCATAATCCAGGCAGTGAGTGGTGGAGTGAGCGCCGACCCAATGCCGATTCCTCCGATCGTAATACCAATCCCAAGGCCTCGTTCATTTGGAGGATGCCAGTTAGCGACCGCTCTATTAAAATTGGGAAGCGCCGCGGATTCTCCGACACCAATTAAAAACCGTACGACCATCAATGAGCCCATGATGCCTAAGAAGTGAACGAGTGGAAGAGTTGGGGCAATGGCCGTGAGAGCGGTAAATATTGACCACCAAATAACTGCAAATGTGAGGACTCGTCGAGCTCCCCAGCGATCACCAAGCCATCCCCCTGGAATTTGAAAGAGCGCGTAGCCAAAGACGAAGGCTGAGAAGATTTGTCCCATTTGCATCTCAGTGAGGCCTAAGGCTGGCATCATGTGCCGAGCCGTTACTGAGATGTTGACGCGATCAATGTAGGTAATGATGCTAATAAGCAGGAGAAGTCCAAGAATTCTCCACCTTATTCGCGTTGGTATTTTGTTTACAGAGGCGACTACCATAGATTGTGAAGGGAGAAAGTTAAGAAGCTTGGTAGAGGGTGTATAAAATAGTAAATGATGCTTTACTTAATGTATGGCTTGAGGTATTTATTGCTGTATATTCTTTGACGGTTAAGTCGTGCTAGGTGTAAAGATCATGAGTCGGAATTACTCCTTGGACGTTTAACCTATGGAATGGATCGTTGTCCTAGAGAGCCTTATCATGTTCTATCTATTCTAAATTTCCAATTTGTTTTGAGCCTGTTGCATCTCAAGTTTGATCATGTTGTGCGAGTGGTCATTGTATCAATTGAATTTTGTCCTTGGTAACAGCATTCAACCTTTTTTCAATTTTGACATTCTTTTCTTGAAACAGGTATGCAGTCCATGGTAGATGGGAGCCACATGTAGAGGGCAACCGTCCGAGGGCGGGTGACGATACGCTCACATAGATGAGGAGGTTTCGAGAATGGCAACAAAGGCTAAGCCCAAGACGAAGGCCAAGTCTCAGGCTAAACCCAAGTCCAAGCCTAAGGTGTCGGTAAAGTCAAAAGCGATATCTAAGCCAAAAGCCAAAACGAAGGCCAAGTCGACTGGTAAGGTGAAGTCAAAGGCCAAGCCAAAGGCAAAACCAAAGGCAAAACCAAAGGCAAAACTCAAAAGTAAATCTGTTGTGAAAGCAAAGTCCAAAGTTGCCCCAAAAGTCGTGAAGGGAAAAAAAGCCGTAAAGTCGGCTACCACTGTGAAAAAGTCAGCAAATGCAAAAAAGGCTACCATAAAACCCAAAGCCAAAAGTACGACTAAAAAGGTTGTCCAAAAGAAGGCGTCTGCCAAAAAAGTTGCGAAAAAAGTTGTGAAGGTTACAAAGACAGTGAAAGCTAAGGTCAAACCTAAGTCACCTTCTAAGAAGCTGGCAGTTCCTAAAAAAGGCGTTTCCAAGCCGAAACAGCAAATAGTTAAAGCAAAGAGTGGGGGTAAAGCTGACGTTAAAAAGACGAAAGTCAAATCGTCTGACACGTCTTCCATAAAAAAGTCTACTTCTAAGAAGGCTTCTACGTCTAAGCCAACTAGGACTGGTGATAGAATTGCTCCTCAAAGTCTAAGTGATGAGGAGGCAAGCAATCACAAGCGTGAGGCTGAATCACTGGTGAAGGCCGTTCTTGGTGCTGAGGGTGCTGCTGGTCGAACACTGGGCGCACCTGTGGTTGGGAATGATTCAGATGCGGACATGGAAGTCGATGACCTCACGGCCGAAATTGGTGAAGACCAGGATGAGGATGATATGGATGAGTTAACAGATGATCTGGCTGATGAGTTTGTTGATGATGCCTTTCCGAGAGGTCTTGCTGAAGATGGAGATGGGGATGATCTTACTGAGGATTTGTCAGAGGAGCTCAGCACAGAGAAGTTTTTCCGAGACTCTGATAACGGGCTCGAAGATGATGATGAAGATATTTCTCGCTGGTAAGTCTTTCTGTTTATAGAGTGTAACTGCCTTATCTTGTTTCAGGTCTTTAATTATCTGCTTGTTGTGAGAATGTTACGTTAGAGGAGGGTTCATGTCAGAAGCGACTAGTTTACCTCGAATTGGCGATCATGCTCCAGACTTTCAGGCTGTGTCGACTCAGTGTGCTGACTTTAATTTTAGTGCCTGGCAAGAACAAGATTGGGTCGTGTTGTTTTCTCATCCAGCTGATTTTACGCCTGTCTGTACGACTGAAATACTTGAATTTGCTCGGCAACATGAACGCTTTGCTGCGCGTCGGATCAAGCTGATTGGTATTAGTGTTGATAGTATTCATTCCCATCTTGCCTGGCTTCAAAACATGAAGGAGAAAATGGGAGTGGTCATTCCATTTCCACTTATCGCCGATGTGACGATGGAGGTATCTCAGCTCTATGGCATGATCCATCCTGGTGCAAGCTCCACGGCGACTGTTCGTGCTGTATTTGTCATTGATCCTAAGCGAATCATACGTGCGCTGATCTATTATCCCATGAATGCAGGACGAAATATTGAAGAAGTCTTCCGTCTTGTCACAGCCTTGCAGACAACCGAGAAGTTTTCCTGTGCAACACCTGCCAATTGGCAAGAAGGCGGGAAGGTCGTTGTCCCTCCCCCCAAGACGATGAAAGAAGTTGACGAACGATTGAGCCAATCAGATGTAGAGCAAAAAGATTTTTATCTGATGCTGAAAGACATACATGCAAACAAGGTTTCAGCCCCTGCGCCTTCACCGGCTTCGGCGCCAGTGAGTGCACCACCAGCAGCGACGCCGGCACCAACGCCGGCACCAGCATCGGCACCTAATCCAGAGGCCAAGCCCTCTGAGACGCAGCCGTCTTAGATCTTGATCAAAGAACAGACTGATCACTGACAGATATTCTTATTGACACGGCAATCGCAAATGGTTGAGTAAGAATGAGAGAGCTTATTACAAAGCTCTTAACTTTTGAGATTAGCCCACCTCCCTCCAGACGATCATTTCGTTTAATTGAGAATTCGCTTATTCGTGGCTCTTGTCCTCAATTGGCATCTCAGCATCTTGCTGTTTTCGTTTTGTAAACATTTACTTGTCTCTATCATCACGACCTGTTTTGGATTGACAGAGGAGACATGGCGAATCTTCGTTTCTAAATTTATACATGAAACATCAATCTAGCCGGATCTGTCTCTATATTCATCGTGTGGGTCTACTTACGGTTGTATTGTTTTGTGCAAGCCTATCCCCAGTCTATTCCTGTGAGATGAATAAATCGATTGCTGAGGATCCTGCAGTATTTGGTCGTCATCTTTCCGGCTCTTGCACGTCGGAAGACCGACAACGGTTAGCCATTACCACAGAGGAAATTTTCCAAGCCTTTCAAGAGGGAAGGCGTGTAGATCTCTCTGGGGTCACCATTGTTGGGGACTTGATGTTTGACCAATTGCCAGTTGCTTCTTATCAGCCCATTATTGAAATTTCACCAGCCGCTCAACGTATCCTCTCGAAACGGAATATTCAAAGAGGACGAATCGTTCAAGGGGCACTTTCTATTAAAGACTCTGTCGTTTTGGGCAGCTGGGCCACCAATTTGCGGAATGAAGTTTTGATGTTTGTGGGCGATGTTCACATCACAGGAACGACATTCCAGCAATCGATTGATTTTTCTCAGGTCGTGTTTCTGAAAACTGTGAACTTTTCACATTCGACAATCATCTATGAGAGTTTTTTCATTCGCTCACATTTCGAGGAGGAGGCTTTGTTTGAAGGGGTCTCCTTCGGGACGCATTCTCGCTTTCATAAGGCGCAGTTCAAGAAAGGCGTGAGTTTTTTCGAGAGTCAATTTACTGGGGTTGCTGAATTCCTTGAGGTAAGCTTTGAACAGCTGGCCAATTTCAGAAAGACGCAGTTTGCGATGGGGGCAGGCTTCTCGGGCGCGATCTTTCATGGCCCAGCTATTTTTGAAGAAGCGAATTTTACTCGAGAAATTTACTTCCGGTTTACGAATTTTCACGAGAACGTGAATTTTCAAGATGCCATGTTTCAAGAAGCTAGTGATTTTATGAATGCAGAGTTTTCTGATGATAGAAACTTTGGGAATGCCAAATTTCAGGTCGCGCCTAACTTTTCTGGGACGGTTCTTGAAAATATATGGAAAGGTGATAATACGAACAAACAAGTAAGTGAAAGACTCGCAATTGCGTTGGCTTCCTTAGGGGCTCTCTGTTTTCTGATATGGGGAATCAGAAAATGGCGCCAATCTTACCTATAATGTGGATTTTCTACTATATATAGATGAGGGATTGATGGAGTCCACAAAAGATGGTATATCTAGAGGGTAAACCAAAGAGCCGCAGTATTAGACAAAAATTTGCCTATGGAAAGCCTACAAATTGATGATTCCTTGGACGAAGTCTATAACGTTCAACTTGATTCGTTTAATGGCCCCCTCGACCTTTTGCTTCATCTCATTCGTAAACAAGAAATAAATATCTACGATATTCCCATTGCTCTCATCACGCAGCAGTACCTCGACTATCTCAATCTCATGAAAAACTTGAATCTTTCCTTTGCGGGAGAGTTTTTGGTGATGGCGGCTACATTGCTGCAGATAAAGTCTCGGCT
>JBMYWX010000150.1:0-7921 GCA_049607825.1 Nitrospirales bacterium | reverse complement strand
AAAAGACTCTTCTCGAGGAACAACGCCATTCTCCGAACTGGGAAATATGTCCACTCAGAACTAGTTGACAATGTTCGTGCTCCCCACGCGACAAAACCTGAAGACGCATGATGGGTCAAGGCATTGATATGAACTGATGTCAGCAGACTGATATCTTTGCTTGTGGGTAACAGGGAAAGGCCGGTCACACCTTTCAAGGTGGCTTCAAGTCCAGCTGGCGCCGTCCAGACTCCCCGACTGTTATCGATTCGGGCAAACACGCCTGCCATGGTTCCACTGGACGGAATAGCTCTCATCTCTTTGGAGGTCGCTGATGGAACCTGTATGAGAGGGAAATAGACTGCCACATTGGGATGCTGGATTCCCCGTTGTGATCGAACCCATGCTGCCACATCTTTGACGCGTTGACGGCTGTGGGCCGTGTGCGGCAAATCCAACAGATACATCGCCTGCTGCTTTTCAGCCACTGAGATAGCAGAGGGAAAGACCTTTGCGGCTTCACGATCAGAGAGTTGAAATGTTTCGGGAAGCAGAAGTGTGTTCACAGTTTGAATTTTGGGTACGAGAGAGAGACCTTTGAGTAATGGGTTTGCACTGAGAGAAGCTCTCGAACCCGTTGAAATGACCCATAAGTCTTTTCCACCGTTCGTGAAAAATTGACTCGCCACCAAGGAGCACAAATTATTCTGTTTTAGGCCTCCAAAGGCCAACTCACATTTTCGAAGGGATTGAATACGTGTCGATGTGTAGGCTCGGCCTTTTGGAAAAGACCCAATTAGAACGGTGGTTGAAGTCGAGACTCCCTTGATCGCTCGATGCGTCAAGGATGGTTTTTGAATAGAGACCCCTGGTATTCGAATGATCTCGGGCATGGGCCTGGAGGAGTACTATGGGATTGGACGAACATTCTTTGGCTTCACAATCAAGAGGAACGACTATTTTCCACGACGTAAGAGTTTACCTTCGGCGCCTGGCCAAATCATCAGTAGAGGGCTCGCGACAAAGACGGAGGAATAGGTTCCAATTAACACGCCTAAGAGTAAGGCGAGCGAAAAGTCGTGAAGCACTTCCCCGCCAAATAAAGTCAGAGGAACTAAGACGAGCACCACGGTTAAGGTCGTGACCAAAGTCCGGCTCAGCACCTGATTGATGCCATCGTTAATAATCGTCTCGATTGTTTGGCGACGACGTTTCCGGAGATTCTCACGGATACGGTCAAAGACAATAACGGTATCCGTCAAGGAATAGCCTGCGAGGGTAAGGAGGGCCGTGACAACTAACAGAGTAATTTCAATATTCAAGACGTAATAGATACCTAACACCGCGAGGACATCATGGAATGTGGCAATAGCCGCCGCCACGCCAAATCGAATTTCGAAACGAGCGGCAATATAAATAATAATGCCGATGAGTGACAAGACAATGGCGATCATTGCGTCTTTCTGTAATTTTTGGCCGATCGTTGGTCCAATAGACGTACTTGAGTCAATCTCAAAGGATTGTCCCTTAAATTCATCTCGAAAGACTTGCACTATTTTTTCGCTAATGGCTTCTTCAATCGTGGTCTCAGTTTTGACGCGAATGAGTAACTTATTATCTTGTGGAAATTCTTGTAGCTCGGCATCACCAAGCCCATTCTTCCCTAACACTGTTCGAGCGGCCTCAATGGACAAGGCCTTATCAAACTTTAATTGAACAGCTGTTCCCCCAGCAAAATCAATTCCCAGGTTGGCTGACCCCAGCATAATCTGGAGTACGGCGATGAGTCCCAATACACCTAAAAATCCTGAAATGCCGAGCGCAATTTTACGCCGCCCCATGAAATCAATATTGGTTTTTCCGACAATTTCAAACATAGTAGCAATCCAATGGGTAAAAGAGTGACCTGATGCTGTCTAATTATATGCTGAGGTATTCCAGTTTTTTTCGATTAAAGAGGTCAAAGACCACTTTGGTTCCCACTAAGGCCGTGAATAAATTGATGGCAATTCCCAAACATAAGGTAACGGCAAATCCTTTAATAGGACCTGTCCCAAATACGAATAATGCTAACCCCGTAATCAAGGTCGTTACATGTGAGTCGACAATCGTGAGGAAGGCTTTCTCGTACCCCGCATCGACGGCCAATCGGACAGGACGCCCGAGTCGAAGTTCTTCGCGAATTCGTTCAAAAATCAAAATGTTTGAGTCAACACCCATTCCGATTGTGAGAATAATTCCTGCAAAACCTGGCAATGTCAGCGTCGCATTCAAGCCAGACAATGCGCCAAGTAAGCAGAGAAGATTCAAGGCCAGTGCAAAATTAGCCACGACTCCTGACAGGCGATAGTACACAATCATAAAGATCAGGACTAAACATCCAGCTATCACAAGAGTTCGCACACCCTTCTCAATCGAGTCTTTCCCTAACGATGGGCCAACCGTCAGATCTTGCAGCGTCTTCATTGGAGCAGGGAGTGCACCAGCCCGTAACACGACTGCGAGATCATTGGCTTCATTCGTGGTGAAGGTCCCTTCAATTATCGCTCGACCTCCACTGATTTTTGTATTGATACGAGGCGCGGAATATACCGTCCCATCTAAGACGACTGCCATCCGTTTGCCGACGTTTTCCCCTGTGAGGCGTTCGAACTCTCGTCCACCCCGACCATCAAAGGTCAGCGAGACAATAGGCTCATTAAACTCTCCAATGGTGACTCGCGCATCTTGCAATACATCTCCGGTTAAGGCCGTGTCTTTTTTAATGAGATAGGGAAGACTGAAGCTGCTCTCCGCATCATCCGCAATGATGTTCTCAAAGAGAATTTCAGAACCCTCAGGCAACCGTCCTTCAAAATCTTTTCGTATTTGTTCTTCTTGGCCTTTTTCCACTTGTGGGGGCAGCTCTAACGCCACCTTCGATTCGTCGAGCATTTTAAACTCAAGCAAGGCGGTTTTCTTGATCAGGTCTTTGGCACGTTTGGGATCTTTGACACCTGGCAACTGCACCGCAATTTGATTGCGTCCGAGCCGCTGAATGAGCGGTTCGGCCACGCCAAACTCATCAATTCGATTTCGAATAGTTTCTAAGGCCTGATTAATGGCAGAGTTTTTGATTCGTTCAACTTCGTCAGCACGAAGCGCATAGGTCATGGTAGTTCCTGAGGAATCTTTCATCTCAAACCCAGGGAACCCATCTTCCATTTCTTGTGTGACCTTGGTCTTGGCCTCATCCCCGCCCGATAAAGTCAACACCAATTGGTCGAAACTTTCTCGGGTCACCGATTCCAGGGGAATTTCGGAATCATCCTTGAGTTCTTGTAATGCTTTCTTCGATCGATCTACGGCAATTTCGACTGCCCGGTCTTCTTCGACTTCCAACACAAGATGGACCCCGCCCTGAAGATCGAGTCCAAGCGCCAATCCCCGGTCACTCAACATCATTTTCACCCAACCAGGAAGCGGGGCATAAAGGGAAGGAAAGGAAGGAAGAGAGATAATCGCCGATATGACAGCGACAGCGATCAATAAGAATAACCTGCCACGAATTTTCTTCATCGAGCTTGCCTTTTCTGACTCATGAATCACCCTCTGTGTCACGGAGCCGTCCTACATAATCCCGTTGGATTCGAACTTTAGTATTGTCAGCTATTTGCACGGTCACGGTTTCTTTATCAAGGTTGGTAATCGTGCCCCAGATGCCAGCCGATGTGATAATTTTATCGCCTTTTTTGAGTGCCGCTAATAATTCTTTCTGTTTTTTCGCTCGGCGCTGCTGAGGCAAAATAAGCAGAAAGTAAAATACCACAAAAATCAGTAAAAATGGGACAAAAGAGAGGAGCCCACCCGTTGGATCAACACTCGCACCCGCCTGTGCCCATGCAACAGAAGTCATTCGCGCCCCTTTCTACTTATAATAACCATTCTCATGTCACGACTGAGTCTTTGCGTTTACCCTATTCATCATGCACAGACTGTGTCTTGTTTTGCATCTTGCCCATTACTCTCTCGGGCTTGATAGAACTGCGTTCTGAAGTCTTGAAGCTGTCCCCGTTCGATGGCAGACCGAATCTGAGTCATCAACGTCCCATAGTACCAGAGATTGTGTATAGTATTCAGTCGAACGCCTAACATCTCATTCGCGACAAATAAATGCCGCAGATAGGCTCGCGAATACCGCTGGCAGACAGGGCAGTCACATGCCGGATCAATAGGTGATTCATCCCTCGCATATTTTGCATTTTTAATCAAGACGCGCCCTGACGAGGTAAATAGCCAACCCGTTCGACCATGCCGCGTCGGGATAACACAATCAAACATATCCACGCCACGACACACGCCTTCTAAAATATCTTCAGGAAGTCCCACACCCATCAAATAGCGTGGACGATCTGTTGGCAGTTGCCCTGTGACCGTCTGAATAATCTGCAACATCGTCTCCTTCTCTTCGCCTAAGGAGAGACCACCCAGTGCATAGCCATCAAATCCCAATTCCATGAGTTGCCCAGCAGCATCTTGCCGTAATTGGGGAAAGACCCCACCTTGAATAATACCGAATAGGAATTGATGGGATTGTCGAGGGACCGAAAGACAGCGTTGTGCCCATCGGGTCGTACGATCTACCGCTTCCCGTACTTGGCTTTCTGTGCTTGGGTAAGGCGGGCAGTGATCCAACATCATCATAATGTCAGACCCAAGCGCGACTTGAATTTCCATGCACAATTCTGGGGTTAATTCATGCCAGGATCCATCAAGATGGGACTTAAAGCCAACATGCTGTTCTGTTACCTTACACAAGTCCGCCAAACTCACCATTTGAAATCCGCCACTGTCAGTTAATATCGCACCAGGCCATTGCATAAATTGATGCAATCCACCTTGCTCGGCAATTAAGGTATGTCCAGGCCGCAAATATAAATGATAGGCGTTTCCAAGAATAAGGCCAAATCCGCACGATTGAATTTCATCAGTGTCTATGCCTTTGACAGTCCCCAATGAGCCCACCGGCATAAAGGCTGGGGTGGCAATGTCGCCATGGGCTGTTTTCAGCACTCCCGTTCGCGCAGACGTTGCTGTATCGTTATGGCCAACTGTAAACATTAGACTGTTTTTTTCACTTTCTTCCAAGTATTAGCTACAATTATTTCTTCAGCAATAACGAAATTACATCTTCTCGGGAGCTGATACTCCAAGGATAGTCAGACCATTGCGAAGAACGGTTTGCACTTGCTTCATCATAGCTAGTCGCGCAGCCGTCAACTCCGGAGTCAGGTGTTCACGATGTTTTGGCGATGACTCATCACCCATTAACGGAGCAAGATCAGAATCGGTCGATTCAGGTCCTTCGTCTGACGACCCGGTCTCTAACGGAGGAAGAATACGATGTTTATTGTAGTAGGTATGCATCTGCGCCGCTAACTCTTGTAAGTAAAAAGTGACGCGATGGGGTTCAAGGCTCGTAGCACTTCCTTCAATCATTCCTGGATAACAGGATAACTGCTTAATCAAACGCACCTCATCTTTATTCACCACAAGAGTATGATCTATGTCATGGATAGACGGCACTTGAATATCACGTGATTCAGCCACTCTAAACAAACTGGCTAATCGTGCATGTGCATATTGGACATAATAGACGGGGTTATCCGACGATTGCCGCTTGGCAAGCTCAAGGTCAAAATCTAAATGGGAATCCGAGCGGCGCATGAGGAAAAAAAACTTCGCGGCATCTGCACCAACTTCATCTATCACTTCTCGAAGCGTCACAAACTCTCCAGCCCGTTTTGACATTTCAACTTTTCGTCCTCCACGCAGAAGGCTGACCATTTGGACAAGAACGACGCGAAACTGTTCTTTTTGATAACCAAAGGCTTGTACGGCTGCTTGCATGCGAGGGATGTACCCATGATGATCGGCCCCCCAGATATTGATCAGGGAATCAAAGCCCCGCTCCAACTTATCACGATGATACGCAATGTCAGAGGCGAGATATGTATAGTCTCCATCCTGCTTGGCCACGACACGATCTTTTTCATCCTGAAACTTTGAAGATCGAAACCACCAGGCCCCTTCGTCTTGAAAGACTAGGTCTTGTTTCTTTAAATCTTCTAGTCCTCGGTTGAGTTGGCCCGATTTGAATAAACTTGCCTCACTGTACCATTCGTCAAAATCAATTCCAAAAACACTGAGATCGTCCTTAATCTTTTCGAGTAGTTGTTTACAGGCAAACTCAGACGATCGTTGCTCAGCATCCTCAACAGCCAACTCAAGAAGCGTTGTCCCAAGCTCCTGCCTCAAGGCTTCAGCCACAGCATGAATGTACGTCCCATGATAGCCATTATCAGGAAATGTCACGGTCCGACCATGCAGTTCCTGATATCGAGCAAAAACTGAAGACCCAAGTAGTCGTAATTGACGACCCGCATCATTGATATAATATTCTCGTTGAACGTCATATCCGACGGTTTGTAGAAGATTCGAAGCTGCATGACCAAGAGCCGCGCCTCGTCCATGTCCCACATGAAGTGGCCCGGTAGGATTCGCACTCACGAACTCCACTAACACTCGCTTTCCTTTTCCTATCTGACTTGCGCCAAAGGATGTGCCAAGATCTTCTATCATGTTGAGCACTTCAATCCAACGTCCTGGCCTAATGGTAAAATTCAAAAACCCTGGAGGCGCCACGTCAACTTGGTCAAATAAATCTTTACAATCGGCTTTGAGCGACGTTGCAAGTAATCCAGCCACTTCCAAGGGAGCCCGACGCGCTTGTGGCGCGACGGTCATCGCCACATTTGAGGCGAGGTCTCCCCATTCTTCCCGTTTGGGAAGTTCAACGGTCGGAACCGGAATGTTGGTCAGACTCAGTTTTCCAGAATCCCTTGCTCGACCCAATGCCGCGGACAAGGCTGCGACCACCTGACCGTGGATTAGATTTGAAGGCACAATACTTCCTAACTTCTTAAAATATAAGGGGAATCACGACGAATGGCGTCGAATGTAGCACAGCTATTCTAGTGAGGCAAGTGATGTACATTAGGCCAGAGTGGGAGTCATGGAGTGACCAGTTTTCATTATCGAGGAACTGAGGCACTCTTCTGCCTTTTGGACTACTCGTTCAACAGAAATACGGAGACATGGCTTAGAGTAACATGTCTGAACCTGAGTCCACCCCTTACATTGGCATGGCTCCCCTTGGATCACGGCAACATGATTACTCCTGGAAGCCCACTGAGTTGGGTCTGTCGGCCCAAATAAGGCCATGGTTGAGACACCGCAGGCCACTGCCAGATGAGTCGGGCCAGAGTCATGCCCTATATACAGGTCTATATTGGCGAAATACTGTGCAATCATGGTAAGCGATTGCCCACGTAAAACTCTGTATATTTTAGAGGGAAGTTTAGTACAGAGACCCTCGACGGCTTCTTCATCTGCAGGTCCTTCCAGAATAAGAAATTCCCGATCTTCCTGAAGTAATTTACTCATTACTGAAGCAAGAAATACAGACTCCGTACACTTATGCCGACTCCCACTACCAGGATGAATCACAATACGTTGACGATAAGGGGCAAGCGTACTTCCAGCTAATTGAGGACCGGAGGTATCAGAAGAATCATCTAGAATTCGTAGGCGATCAGAAACAATAATGTCATTGTGCAACCACTCCTGAAACGTCTCGACATATCTATCCTCAATATGTCTGGAAGATAGACTCATGTCATTAGGAGATTGCATACACCCTAGAATCACACCAAAGGCCTGTAAGTTCTGTACAACCTGTTGATCAGCATCGTTTAGCCAACCAAAAACATGCGTACAGCACGAAATGATTTTATGAGTTTGAGAGCTCCATTGATCAGGAGAACAATACAAGTCTGAAAGAAAACGACCTTCTAGAGAGATAGCTGAACCAATCTCTCCACATGCGACGAGAAGATTTCCA
>JBMYWX010000149.1:0-7931 GCA_049607825.1 Nitrospirales bacterium | reverse complement strand
GTTCTTCTCCAGGCTGATTGTGAAGCTTGTGCCATTTGGGGGGAGAGCCTTCTAGTTCAGTGAGAAAGGTTTCTTGCTCGATGGGGGTGACGAGAGGACGTACATCTGCTGGAATAAGTGTGCTTATTGTCGTATTTGATAACGAATGTAATATGGCAACACCAGATAGAGGATCAGCGTAAGTCCAGGTGGGAATGAAAAATAATCCTAGGTAGAAAACAAAATAGCTTATTCGTAATGTAAGCATAGCTATTGTGATGGGTACTGAAGATATCTTAAGCTTATATTCTGTAAACATTGGGTTTTCTATTTACTCATTTTTTCAACGATAAACGATATAGGTAGGGCAATGAACAGTCAAATGGGAGAACGTAGAGGGGGTGACCATCCTTGGGTTGAATATCAACACATGATTGTGTTTGACGGAGTCTGTAATTTCTGCAATGCATCAGTGGACTTTGTTATGGCGAGAGATCCACAGCAAAAATATAAATTTGGAACTCTTCAGTCAGATGCTGGTCAAGCAATGTTACTGAAGAATAACCTGAGTACCCAAGACTTTGAAACATTTTTGTATATTGAGCATGGAACGGTATTCACCAAATCCACTGCCGCACTTAAAGTAGCCAAAGGTTTAACGGGAGCATGGCCTCTCTTATATGGATTCATTGTCGTTCCTAAATCAATTAGAGATTCGGTGTATCAATTTATTGCTCGTCGGCGGTATCAGTGGATGGGGAAGAGGGCAGTGTGTCGTCTTCCAAGCGAGAGTGAACGTAGTCGATTTGTCTAGATTTCTAGTCATGGGAAATTCTTGCAATCTGAGCTAGCCCTCCATACAATCGCCGGTTATGAAAAAGCCTGCTGTATTGGCCTCTAAGAAAAAATCCTCTAAGTCGCCAAAGACACCTAAAGAAAAGCCTATTCGTCTTCTAGACTTGAAAGTCAAGAGACAATTCCAAACTCGATTGCTCAAGTGGTATGGAGAATACGGTCGTGATCTTCCTTGGAGGCGAACCAATGACCCCTACAGAATTCTTGTGTCTGAAGTGATGCTTCAGCAGACTCAAGTTGATCGAGTCGTTCCAAAGTACCACGAATTTCTACAGAAATATCCTACAGTCAAGGAACTTGCGGCGGCTGAACCTCAGGAAGTAAGAGAAACGTGGTATCCCTTGGGCTATAACATTCGTCCCTATCGTTTGCATAGTATTGCTTGTGAGACAGTTGAACGTTATGGTGGTGAAATACCTAACAATCCTGACGATTTATTGTCATTAAAAGGTATTGGTCGGTATACCGCAGGGGCTGTCCGTTCATTTGCCTTTCATGAAGATGCTCCCATACTCGATACAAATGTCATGCGTGTGCTACATCGTGTCTTCGTAGGAGAGGGCGATCCGAAAAAACAAAAGACACGACTGTGGGCCATGTCGGAAGAGTCTATTCCTAAAGGAAATTGCTATGACTTTAATCAAGCATTAATGGATTTTGGGGCAATGGTGTGTACGGCGAGAAAACCCTATTGTTTACTTTGTCCCATGCAGAAAATTTGCAAAGCCTTTCCCCTCAAGTTTTCATGAACACCTTGTGATGACAAAGCCTCATATACAGGTTGGTGTGGCGTTGATTCTTCGTGATGGTCGGTGTCTCATTACTCAACGAAAGCCACATGTCCATCTGGGTGGATTATGGGAATTCCCCGGTGGAAAATGTGAAGTTGGGGAGTCGCTAGAAGAATGTACTCGACGAGAAGTGTCAGAAGAATTAGGTCTTGAGATTAATCAGCTTGACTATTGGATGACCCATTATCACGAGTATTCCGAAAAATCAGTTGATTTGGTGGTGTTTGACTGTTCAATTAGTCGGGGTGAACCGATGGCGATAGATTGTTCGGACTTTCGTTGGACAAAGCCAGAGCACTTGTGTGAATTTGAGTTTCCACCAGCAGATGCGCCAATTATCTCGGCACTCCTTCAACGGATGTCAGATCGATGTGAATGAGGAATAGTATGTGGGAAATTTTGGAGTACTAACTCTGGCGTAGTCCACATGAACGCGCAATGCCATCTTGGTACTTGGACCACTGTCGTAAGGCTTCTTCCATTTGTTGAAGGACATATTGTTGTTGTTCAGCTTCCACCGCATGATGAATCACCATGTCGTAGACTGCACGACGATTGACAGGTTCCACAATTTGTTGAACACGAATGTAGTCCATGTGCTTTGGTGAAAGTCCTTGGTATTGGACCAATGGATGTTTTGTAATGATATCTTCAATTTCAGCAGGCGCTTTAGGGCCTTTTGGATACATGACATCATCTTGATCCATTTGAGTACCTTCGACAAATACTGTCAAGACCGTCGCTCCAACCAACCAGTCTTCCTCTTCGCAAAGATGGTCTAACCATTCTCGGTAGATACGACTGCTGGAAAGAAGCTTCACATCACGAAAGCCAGACCGGTCAAAACCTAAGCCTATCATCATCTGTAAAAATAATTCTTGGTGTGGCTGATGGAAGGAAAGTCCCCCAGTTTCCTCTTCATAAATCGTGGTGGCGAGCCGTCGTCGAACCTCCCATGGCGGGTTTTTTCCCACAATTCGTGCAAGTAAGACAGCGAAGTCACGGATATAGACTACATATTCTTGGTGATATAGTTTATGAAGATGATCTTTGGTTGTGCTCTGGTTCGTAAAATGTGATGAGGCCCAATGTTGTTTGCGGCGAAGGACGTCAAACAACTTTTCACGGAATTGATCAGGGGAAAGGGTTCGCATTAAATTCCTTTTTGTTTATCTTGATGAGGAGGAGAGAAACCCTAAAGCGGAAATGTGTGGATGACTCTAGTACCACTCTGCTAATTAAACTGAATTGATTTTTGTCTCATATCAATTATAGAATATCACACTTCTACGGTAGCTGTAAGCGTATGGAAACAGTAAATTTAGCAAATCCAGATGATATTTTGCAGTTCCTTTCTGAGGTGTCGCTCAGCGGAAAAGGTCTGACGACAGATAATCTATTAGACTACGTCTTGGATGAAGGGTTTACGGAGCCCACCTATCTCCAAGCTAAGGGAGTAGATCCAGGGGCCTATTATAAAGGGGAGCCTAATGCATGGGCGGTCTACCAGATTCGTGAATGGAAACGAGTGTTGATAATTAGTGGGGGTGGTGATCGAGAACGTCGGGCTCAAATTACGGAAACTCCGTAATAGAATTAATAGACGTGATAATTTTTTCGGTCAGATGCGGGTTTGATTATTGACAAGGGCATGTCTAGTGACATTCCTGAATAATATCATCGCCATCCACCAACGAGTCGATTTTCTTCGAAATACAGATAGCGGTGGGTGACCGTTCCGGCATCTATCCAATCTTCATAGACCCATTCTTCTCGCCGAATCCCTTTTGGTGTATAACTGACATTCATCTGATATGGCGATCCCCAAGCTTTCATGGCTTGATCGCGGGTCATTCCGGCGATGACCTTTTTATCTTGAACATGTTGTTCAAAGGTTGGGTCTAAAAGAGGTGGAATAAGGCCCCATCCAAGCATCCAGAGAAAAAATAGGGTTATGCCAGTATAGACGGCAATCCTCACTGGCCGTCTACAGGGAAAAGGAACCGTGGTGGAGCGAGAGCTTCTCGAGTCGTTTGTTAAGTTAGTCAAGGAAATGTTGGTAGTTGAATCAAGGCAAGTTGAAGGGTGCTACTGATTCAAAATGTAATAAAATATGACATTCCTGGAAAGTCTATCAGCTGTGATTTTCATGGGTCAAGGAAGGTAAGAGAATGTTCGTAGAAGTTGAGGAAAATGAAAATTGTGAGACCTCTATATTTCTTCGATTTAAAGAGCTTGGGCCCCCAAGAAAGGTTACGCATGTCAAGATTTATGATCGAGTCTCACAAGGGGAGTGGTGTGTGATTACGGGATGGTCTGATAATCCTGGGGACTCAAAGTGTGACGCGTGGGCACAACAGGTTGAAGATTCTGGAGCTGGACTGGCTGTATTAGTATTCGGTGGCAACTATGGTGTGAGATTAAAGCCAGAGTCAAACTCAGACCCTTGGGACGTAGAGAACGACGATCAGTGGGGAGAGGCGTACTTGTTGTTGAGTACTGAACGAGATGTACGGTATGCGAAAAGTAAATGAAGAGGATATTAAATGAGAAAACGATAGATTAATCCGCATACTGTGGAAGTGGAATCCTTTTTTTCTTCTGCTCTGAGGGCAGGGGCTGAGTGGCAAAATCTTTGGAAAAAGGGTTTAATATTGGTTCATGAGTCAGTCGTTGATTGGTCTTCACGATCTGAAGGCTTTGGGTTGAAATTTCCATACGATCAATGGTTGTGTCGAGCGTGAGATGGCTGGGTAGGCCATTGAGCGAAAACATTTGGTAGGCTAATGACCAGGGTAATTGTTCCTTGCCACGTTCCTTCACAATAAAGGATGCACCCGGCGATGGAGATCCTTTAAAGAGCAAAACCCAGAGGTTCGATCGAAATGCAGATGCCGTTGCTTCTGTTGGAGGCGAAAATTGAGGAACTAATTCAGAAATTTTTGAGATGGGAACAGCAGGTGTAAATTCTATCTCAACTCGTTTGACATAAAGAGTGGGGAAATCTTTTCCTTCATTCAAGTCTGGAGTAAAGACAAAGGAATACCGAACTTGAATATCATCTCGAGTATAGGTGTAGACATCTTCTCCATTTTCCGGCGAAACGAGTTTACTGAAATACTTTTCCCAATCTTTAAACGTATAATAACTAAATACGCGTAATGCAGCTTTTCGAGATCGGATAGCCATGGGTGTTCCTAATTGGCTATGTAATTCTGCCTGGGTTAATCCTAGAAAACCGTCTTCAAAATAGGGTTTAGCTATTAAAGACGAGGGTGTCGAAAGTGCCCAGGTACATAGAACCAGGGTGAAAAAAGGGAAAACGAGTCGTGGAAGTATACGTTGAGTGAACATACGTGATATTTCTAGTAATTCATCGTATTTGTTACCGTGAAAAAAAGTCAAGGAAACATATTTTCGAATTTTTTTCTGGTGCTACAGAGACATAGTCCTAATTCACTACGGTTCACATGGTGAGTTTACAGTGTAAGCAGCATGATTAGATCAGGAAATTGCATTGGTCACATTGTTATGAATGTCGGGTTGTGAGGAGAATGAACGCATGTCAGATTTAGAGTCAGTATTGAAAGATCGAATTGTCATTATGGATGGGGCAATGGGCACGATGATCCAGCAGCATACATTAGAAGAACCTGATTTTCGTGGGGCAAGATTTATTGATCATGCATGTGACGTCAAAGGGAATAATGACTTGTTGTCGTTAACTCAACCAAAGATTATTCAATCGATTCATGAAGAGTACATGAATGCTGGAGCGGAAATCATCGAAACCAATACGTTTAATTCGAATGTCATCTCCATGGCAGACTATAAGATGGAATCGCTGGCATATGAGCTTAATGTTGCTGGTGCCAAAGTCGCGCGTGAAGCCGTCAAGGCCGTGATGGCAAAAGACCCCAGTCGCCCTCGTTTTGTGGCGGGGTCGATGGGACCGACCAATCGCACCGCATCGATGTCTCCGGATGTTAATGACCCAGCATTTCGTGCCGTCACTTTTACTCAACTAGAGGAAGCCTATTTTGAGCAAGTACGTGGGTTGATGGATGGAGGCTCAGATCTTTTATTAGTTGAGACCATTTTTGACACATTAAATTCTAAGGCCGCTCTCTTTGCCATAGATCGCTATTGCCAAGAACAACAGCGAAGCATTCCGATTATGGTATCCGTCACTATTACTGATCAAAGTGGACGAACGTTGTCAGGGCAGGTGATTGAGGCATTTTGGAATTCGGTCTCGCATGCCAACGTGTTGAGCGTCGGAATCAATTGTGCCTTAGGTGCCAAGCAGATGCGTCCATATATTCAAGAGTTGGCCAGCATCGCACCAGTCTATATTAGCTGCTATCCCAACGCAGGATTGCCCAATGCTTTTGGGGGGTTTGATGAAACGCCAGAGCGTATGGGTGAGGATTTGCGTGATTTTGCCAAACAGGGATGGCTGAATATTGTGGGTGGTTGCTGCGGGAGTACCCCGGGTCATATTCAAGCCATTGCTCAGGCGGTATCAGAGGTTGAACCTCACAGTCGAGGTTCCCGGTCAAATGTCACACGGCTCAGTGGGCTTGAAGCGATCTCTATTAAACCGGAAGCGAATTTCATCAATATTGGTGAACGGACGAATGTCACGGGTTCACCAAAATTTGCAAAATTAATCTTAAATGGAGATTTCGAGGAAGCCCTGTCCGTGGCTCGCCAACAAGTGGAAGGTGGGGCTCAAATCATTGACGTCAATATGGATGAAGGGATGCTGGACTCGGAGAAGGCAATGGTACATTTTCTCCACCTGATTGCTTCTGAGCCAGATATTTGTCGAGTGCCCATTATGATTGACAGTTCGAAGTGGTCGGTGATTGAAGCGGGCCTTCAATGTATACAAGGTAAAGGGGTCGTCAATTCTATCAGCTTGAAAGAGGGGGAAGAGCAGTTTCGACAACATGCCCAAACGATCAAGCGCTACGGGGCAGCTGTGGTGGTTATGGCCTTTGACGAAACAGGTCAAGCCGATACGATGGAACGTAAAGTCGAAATCTGTACGCGAGCCTATAATATTTTGACAAAAGAAGTTGGAATTCTTCCTGAAGATATCATCTTTGATCCGAATATTTTAACCGTAGCCACGGGCATCGAAGAACATAACAATTATGCTGTAAACTTCATTGAAGCCACCAGACAGATTAAAGCCACATTACCGCATTGCAAAGTCAGTGGCGGCGTGAGCAATATTTCTTTCTCGTTTCGAGGAAATAATTTTGTGCGGGAAGCCATGCACACGGCTTTTTTATATCACGCGGTCAAGGCTGGATTAGATATGGGTATTGTGAATGCCGGGCAGTTGGGCGTGTATGCAGAGATTCCGAAAGATTTGTTGGAATTAGTCGAAGATGTCTTATTGAATCGACGAGAAGATGCCACCGAACGATTGGTCACCTTTGCCGAAACCGTCAAACAGGGTGGCAAAACCGTCATAAAAGACGAAGAATGGCGAAAAGGCACAGTAGAAGAAAGATTGTCGCATGCATTGGTGAAGGGCATTGTTGAGCACATTGATGCTGATGTCGAAGAGGCACGTCAGAATTATGAGAAGCCTCTCCACATTATCGAAGGGCCATTGATGGATGGCATGAATATCGTCGGGGAGCTCTTCGGCTCGGGAAAAATGTTTCTTCCCCAAGTTGTGAAAAGTGCCCGTGTTATGAAAAAGGCTGTGGCCTACCTGCTTCCTTTCATGGAGAAAGAAAAAGCAGAAACGGGGAGTAGCGCTCAAGGGAAAGTCCTCATGGCGACGGTGAAAGGTGATGTCCATGATATTGGCAAGAACATCGTAGGGGTCGTGTTGGGTTGTAATAATTATGAAATTATCGATCTGGGCGTCATGGTGTCATGTGACAAAATCTTACAGAGAGCTCGAGAAGAAAAGGTCGATATGATTGGTCTGAGTGGACTCATTACGCCTTCGCTGGATGAAATGGTTCATAATGCGAAAGAAATGGCCCGTGAGGGTTTTGATATCCCACTGCTCATTGGAGGTGCCACCACAAGTAAGGCCCATACAGCCGTGAAAATTGCTCCAGGTTATAAAGAGCCTGTCGTACATGTCTTGGATGCCTCATTGGCCGTTAATGTGGTTCGGCAATTACTTAGCGAAGACGGTAAGCCAGCCTTTGTTGAAAAAGTCAGGCAGCAACAAGCCGAATCTCGTGAAGCGCATGCCAATAAAAAAACACTGAGCACCTAGTTCATGTCGACGTAATCTTGCGGCTAATTTTTCACTCATGTGTGATAGGT
>JBMYWX010000148.1:1990-7969 GCA_049607825.1 Nitrospirales bacterium | reverse complement strand
ACCTCGATCGCATCATTCCCAGCTGCCTCTTTGAGGAGTCTCTGTATCTCTGTGGGTTCGTCTTTGATGATGTGGTAGGCTGCTAAGCGGTGATGGCGTTGGTCTAATAGTTGTTGGATGAGCTGACCGCTCGTATCCGTTTCTTGGTCACGAGTATCGCTACATGTGACGACCATGCAGCCAATTTCCGTTGGTCCTTTGTCTTTGTGCTCAAGGTGAGAGGGGTGTGGCTTGTGCGCATGGGCCGAATGCCCATGCGAATCTTGATGGTCAGACATAAGTTGTGTGGAAGGAAGTCGTTAGTTCCAGACCGAGTCCGGTTTCAAGTCAGCTGCTGGTTGGCCACCTTTAATGTGTTCATCAAGAATTTTTGCGACATCAGTCTCTTTCACTTGCGAGTACCAGGTTCCATCTGGGTACACGACAACTGTTGGGCCTTGTTCACAGGGACCTAAGCAAGTTGATCCTGTCACTAATACTTCACCTGGTTGAACGCCTCGTTCAATTAATCCCATATTCAAGGCCATAAGTAAATTCTGAGATCCTTGTGCGCCACACGATGGTTTGGGGTGGCCAGGGGGACGAGAATTGGTGCAGACAAGAATGTGGTATTTAGGTTTTGGCATGAGGAAGTCCTCCTTAGTATTATTCAAAACACATTATCTGAAAATGGTGTCTGTCTCTATTTTTGTTGGTTGATTGGGTAATGGAATGAAAAGAACTCGGAAGTGTTAACGGGGACGGAATAGCTGCCACATTTCTAAGCATTCATCTGGAAGTTTCCAATGTCGTACCCCGGCAATAACCCAATCTAAGTAATGGTCTTTGGCTTTAAACTTCCCAATAGCATGAGCGACTTGAGTTGTGACGAGTTCTTTTTGATCATCATCCTTCATGACGGTGACCTCTAAATGTCGAAAAGCCCCCTCAGGAAGATCACCTTCAAAAGTATCTAACTCTTTGAGATCTTCATCTGTTATCTCTAAGACGGCACCCCAGACTCGTTCACCTTGAGATGGTGCAATAGTGGCTAGCCCACCTCTCCATTGAGACGACCATCGACTGAATTGAATATTATGGTCTTGGAGATAGGCGTTATAGAGGAATTTGTGCTCTGGAGCGCGTCGTTTGAGCTGTGTTGGATTTAAGTTGTCTGCATATATGAAGAATTTCATAATAAACGTTCGCTAGTCATGGTGAATAAGGAGCTTCCAGCTACTATTACCATAGAGCCTTCTAGAATTGTCAAGAATTGGAGGCCTTGATTGATTGTTTTCCCAAATTTGGGCAAACCGGTACATGTCAGAAACAACTTGGGGCATGGAGACATCGAGGGTAGGATAATAAGGGGGAAAAGAGCTTAGGATTTTGGATTGAGAATGAGAAGCTTGTTGTTCTGATCTAGCCGCCAATTAAAGTTATCAAGGAAATTTAGACCCAATAACCCACTGATGTTTCCTTTTGAATGATTGGAGAAGTCAAGGATGGCTACAGTGAAGTTGCTGAGTTCAGCCTCTCCAGAACGAATATTATCTACCTGTGTGAGCCAAGCTTTTGTATTTCCATTCGCTGTACGCATGGTTATTGGTGCATAACGGGGATCTGGTCTCAGCCCCATGTCGAAGGCTAAATCTTCTGAAAGTGTGGTGATCGTTGCGCCAGTATCAACGACTAAATTGGCATCATATAAATTGTTGAATTCAATTTGAATAATCCAGCCTCCCCCACGTTTCTCTAGCGGAACACTGACTTCTCCATCCAAGGTCTCAATGATGGTGATGGCTTTCTTTTGAGGAAATGAGAAGGCGGCGAGGACTTTATCGACGTCTAAGTTTTTCACGGCATCGAACGCAACATGTTTAAATACAAAATGTTCAGTCAAGACGACAATCATAAATAAGATTGCCCATTTCACTAACGGTGTATTCAACGGTAAATCCTTATCATGTACTTGTTATTGATAAACACATTTTAGAGTAAAAGGTGGTTTAACGATCTTCTCCTCGGCGTATTGACGTGACGGCTTGATTTTTTGATTAGATATCACTGTCGTGTCCAATCCTACCGTAGGAAATGATTGAATATGTTGATGTTCACGTAACGTAAATGGGTATCTCTATCCATTTATTCAAACTTGCCTAGACTATAGGAAATATCTGCCTGGCCTTTATCATTCTTTCGCGTTGCGTGAGTTTCTTAAGGTCTCTTCTACGGATTCTTCGCTGCCTATCTTTTGGCATAAAGATTGAACAATGAATAGGTGAGGGTTTTCTCACCCTGCGTATGTCTGTGTCGTAATGGTCTCTTTTTTCTCGATGTCATACATAGGGTTCAAATTAGCAGAATAGGCTCATTTGGTTTTTTTCTTAATGGTATGCCGATGCATAACGTCAGAAGAAAAATAGATCGCGAAAATCATCAACGAGGCTCTATTCTTGTGGAGTTTTCTCTTGTGGCCGTCAGTATATCTTTATTAATCGCATTGGTCGTTGATGTGGCGCGAATGGTCTTTGTTGCGCAAGTGCTGCAAGAAACTGCCAGAGTTGCCGCACGCGAACTTTCTCTTCTTCCATTATCCCCAGTGATGACATTTGAGGAAGCTCTCCAACATCCTCTCGCAAAGAGTCGAATCTTTGATCCTGCTGCATTAGTGATCGACCTTGATCATTTTCCAGACATGCAGAGTCTTGAGGAATTCTTAGATGGGTTGCCTCTGGTCAACCGAATGCTACGTCCTTTGATGATATTTGAACGTGTTATGGTTAACGGGTCTTCACGGAAGGTTCTTCGCTTTCCAGGAACCCTCTTGCTAAATAACAATCAGCAAGCACCAGATGAGTTGTCTGTTGGAATTCCTCATAGTGGAATCTCTGGATTGAAGAAGGACAAAACTCCTCATCGATGGAAATCCGTTGTTGAGGAAATCCGAGGAAATCCGAGAGATCCTCATTCTGGTGTATTTAGTTTACAAGCGACACATCCAGATCAACCCTCAGGCTTAGTTGCATTACGGATTAACTATCCATTTCAGCCGATGTTTATGAACTGGTTACCAAAAACAGTTCCGGCAGACCCTGTTCTCGATGATTCTCATGATCAATCCGATGCTTATCGACCTCCTCTGAATGGAGAAGTCTTTCCGCCGACCAGTTCCTCACAAATCTATGCGCCCATTCCAGCTGTACGATCAATTGTGACTGGGACATTTAAAGAATATCAACGAGTCCTATTTGGTCAAGCCGTGTACCGACGTGAGGTATTTCAATGAGCTGCGAGTCGAAAAGAAATCGTACCAGGAAGATGACAATTGGACGCAACAGGGTCATGAAATCATTGTAGATATGATCTTTCTTCTTGTGACATTGCTTGCATGGTCAATCCTTAGCATGGGGATGCTAGGAATTGACTGGGGGTATGCAACATTATCAAAGACTCGATTGCAGGCAGTGGCACACTCCTTAGTCCTGTTTCCATTGTCCGAACATGAAGCGCTGAGTTTCAAAGATGAAGCGACCATGGGAATTCTTGGTCTAGATTCATCGAGCGTTGTGACTCGTACATTTCACGAACCGTTGAATAAGGAAGTACAGATTTCTCAGGAAATCACGTTGCCACTGACTGCACTGCTCATTGATCAGACGACCTCTGAGCAATCTCATACTCAAGCATCACTCCTCAAGCCAGTAGATAGTGAAGATTCTGGTTTAGAATTAGAGCAAAGGCGGAAAAAGCAGGTGAAGAGTTCGGCTATTGTGGCGCTACGTCCTGCGAGGCAAGTGGGTTTGGCACATCATGGAAATTCTTCTCTACCTGGCGCGATACCTTGTGTTTTCAAACGAACATTTTGGGAATCACTTGATACAAATTCTTCAGCATTTGGAGTGATAAATACATATGGAGAAATACTTGTTCATGATCGAAAGGTTGGACAGTTTGGGCAAATGACTAACTATATAGGCGAAGAAATCCAAGGCCCAAGACCATTCAATGAAACTGATATTCATCTTAATGGTTATGTCTCAGTTTCTGAACGGATTGGGAATACTGATTACGTTATAGGGTTTGGGCATGTGGATATTCAGGGAACCCAATCTCATCTGGCGATTACATTACTGCCATCCACAGGCCAAAGTCTCAATGCGAGTAGGTTAGTGACTGGAGACCTTTCTCATATGAAAAAAGAAGAGCTGAGTAAAATATTTTCTATTAATCGAAATTTAAAGAATGCAATCGTTGCTCCAACTCTGACGTCATAGAGGCAATCATGGAAAATATTGTTCAAATTTTAGTGGTTGGTGAAGATGAAGGGTTGCCTATCGAGTTTGAGGCTGCTCTTCAAGGTATTACAAGTCGACGTTGTGTGACGACCTATGCTGCAGATTATCGACGTGCAGAAGAGTTAGCCATCAGCCGTCACCCGGATCTCATTTGCGTTGACATGGAACGAGATTTTGATGGTCTTAAACTGTTTGCACAAGAGATTCATCAAATGCTTCCGGAGACCACCGTGGCCGCCATGTATCGACCAGATCAAATTGGATCTGAGCGTTCAGAAAGTACGGTGGTGATTGATGGAATACGTTCTAATGTACAAGATTTTTTGCGACATCCACTTTCTAGCACCGAGTTGAGACAACTGCTTGATCGACTCGAAGCTCCACGGCACCTCAAGCCGTCGTCCTATGGGAAGATTGTCTCTTTTCTAGGGAATACTGGTGGGGTTGGGAGATCGACCTTAGCTGTGAATGTCGCAAGTTTACTGGCAACTCATCATCCTGGACGAGTGCTGCTCATTGATGCCTGTCTTCAACTCGGAGTCTGTGCGGTCATGCTCGATATTCTGCCCACAACATCGCTCGTCGATGCTGTGAGAGAAAAAGGTCGGTTAGATGAAACAATGCTCCGACAATTGACCATCAAGCACCGCTGTGGGCTGCAAGTTCTGGCAGCTCCAAGTAATGCTGTAGAGGGAGCGGAGATTGATGGTGAGTCGATGTATCGGATCATTAATTTAGCACGCCGTGCATTTGATTATATTGTCATTGATACGTTTCCAATTCTTGATAGTATCGCCTTATCGGTACTAGATCTTTCGGATTTGGTTTATCTTACTATGCAGGGGACTGCACCGAATGTGATTGCGACATCAAAGTTACTGCCAATTATTGATGGTCTTGGTATTCCTAAAGAAAAGCAACGACTGATTCTTAATCAAAACTATCCCTCTTTCACAGGAAACTTAAGTCCATCTGATATTGAAGAACGATTGCATCGGCAAATTGATTATTTCTTTCCTTATGAAAAAAAATTACTGGCTGCAGCCAATGCTGGTGAACCCTTTAGCCTTGGTCGCTTGCATCGTTTCGGGTTTTCACGAAGCCTGATTAAACTTCTTTCAGAAATCGAATGTATTGATGCCACTCATGGCGGATCAGTTTCTACGCAAAGGTCTGAGTCATCGTTTCAGCAACTGACAGAACTCGTCGGAGGTTGGTGGCGTGGATAATACACAGAAGAACGGAATCAATGAGATGCAAGATTTTTATCGCAAACGGTTAGACCGTTCATTGACCTCAGGCCTTGTGACACGATTACGTAATGTTCGAAATCGTACCGTATCCAACATGTTCAATGAAGGAGTTGAAAAAGAAAAACGATCGTTACATGGCTCACAAGCAGATTACATTGGAATTAAAGGCATGCTCCAGGAGCGAATGCTATTAGAAATTGGAGAGCAAAACCTTTACGGAGGAAGTGGTGGTGAGGTGTCTCATGCGGTTCAAGAATTTACGGCCCGCGTGCTTGCAGAGGAACATATTCCTTTAAATGATGATGAGCGGAGAAGACTTGCAGAAGAACTTACAGAAGAAAGAGCCGAAAATAATGTTGGCAGAACTACTCATAAACCTTTACGAAGGTAAGGGTAATTCAACAAAACAAACCAAGAAAGAGTACATAGAGTCTGTAGATAATATTTTA
>JBMYWX010000148.1:0-1980 GCA_049607825.1 Nitrospirales bacterium | reverse complement strand
CTGACATTCTTGTGAATAGTCCTGACCACGTGTATGCAGAACGTTTCGGCCGACTAGAGTTGACTGAAGTCAGGTTTTTGAATCGAGCGCATATTGCGAGAGTGATTGAACGAATTGCTGCCCAGATGGGAAGACGCATTGATACATCTTGGCCGATGGCTGATTTACGTTTGATCGACGGAACTCGAGTGAATGCCACATTGCCTCCAGTATCTACCGACGGCCCTACTCTATCAATCAGGCGTTTTGGACAACATCGCTTACGAAAACAGGATCTATTAACTTTGGAAGTGATGTCTCCTGAAATGATTGCTTTTTTGGAGTTTGCCGTACGCGCCAAAAAGAATATTCTCATATCTGGAGGAACAGGAGCAGGAAAGTCCACAGTCTTGAGTGCCATTGCAGAAGCCATTCCTGCTTATGAACGTGTCGTCACGATCGAAGATACTGTGGAGTTAGCTCTTGATCAAGAACACGTGGTCCGACTAGAAAATCGTCCAGCTAATGTGGAAGGTCGGGGGAAAATCTCCACTCGAGATCTCTTAATCAATACACTTCGTATGCGCCCAGATCGCATTATTGTTGGTGAAGTACGTGGAGAGGAAGCTGTTGACATGCTACAGGCATTAAATACGGGTCATGAAGGCAGCATGAGTACCATTCATGCGAATTCTTCTACGGATGCACTATCTCGGTTGGAAACAATGGTCATGATGGCTGGTTCAGATTTACCCTCGTTTGCGATTCGAGAACAGATTGTTTCTGCTATTCATTTGGTTGTTCATGTCCGACGTTTTGAGGATGGCCTACGACGTATTGAGCGGATTTCCGAAGTCGTGGGACGTGAGGGCGCCAAAATATTAATGCAAGATATCTTTCACTATCATCGACCTGGAATTCACAATCAGGGAGGGAAGGGCTACTTCGGATCAAGTGGTATTGTTCCAAGAATGATTTTAGATTTTCAAGATTTAGGCATGGACGTCCCCTTTTATCTTTTTGAAGCTAGAAATCACAATGTCGTGGTCTGAAGTTATCCTTATTATCGTTTTTTTGGGGTTGTCCTCAGTTGCGTGTTATGCGTGGTGGGATATTCGTCTTAGGACGGGTTATACCAAGCGCTTGGAAGGCCTTCTGACTTCATTCCATGAGAGAAACCATCAACGACGTATTCATACTTTTCCAGAAAGACATCGTTGGGTGCCACTAATTTTAAGTAGTGGTGTCCTGGTGTTATTGATTCTCTTTGCCGATGTGCCTCTTCCATTTTCTTTGGCAGTCTGTCTGCTGACTGGGGTTGTGAGCTATTTGATTGAAGGTCAGTTTGTGAAACGACAATTAGAAGTCATTGAACAGCAACTTGCCGATTCCATTGATCTCATTGTTGGTCTCCTTCAAAGTGGAATGGCTTTGCCCAAATCATTGGAGATGGCGATGCACGAAACGGGAGAACCATTTAAGCCATTCCTAAAGGATATCGTTGGACGCATTCGTTTAGGAGATGATCCACAAACTGTCATACAGCAACTTGCCCATCAAATTCCACTTGAAACGTTTCAATTGTTTTCTTCAATACTTTCTGTGCAGTGGTGGAGCGGTGGAAGTGTAGCCAATACTTTGCTGAACGTCAGCACCGTCGTACGAAGTCGCATGGAATTGGACCGACGTATACGAACACAAAGCGTTGAGTCACAACTTTCCGTCCTGTCAATATTACTCATCACCTATGGACTAGCCTTTCTTATGTGGCATGTAAATCCTGAAGCTATGGAAACATTTTTATCTACATCGATGGGAGCATATCTTGGCTCGATGGCGATTGTGGCCCAAACCATCGGAATCGTTTGGATCACAAAACTCAGTGAGATAAAGTTTTAAGGAATCTTCATGCCTTCCTTGATAACCTTTATCACTCTAGTCCTGAGTTTTCTTACGTGTGTATTGGGGGTAGTTTCACTATATCGTCGTCAACAAAGCATA
>JBMYWX010000147.1:0-8146 GCA_049607825.1 Nitrospirales bacterium | reverse complement strand
TCGGCAGTGAACTTCTGTTCGGGAATACAAGAGAACCCAGTCTGTCTTCGTTTTCACCGCTGTCTCTGATACAGGTTGCCAGAAACTTGGCCAACCAGTCTTACTGTCATATTTTGTCTCTGATGAAAAAAGAGGTAACTGACATCCCGCACATTCATAGATCCCTTTTGCCTTATTATTGTTGTACGCGTTTTTAAAAGGCGGCTCAGTCGCTTCATGTCGAAGAACTTGATATTGCATAGGAGTCAATAGAGTCTTCCACTCTTCATCTGATTTCATGACCTCAAACGTCGCTGACGTTTCCGTAGCTCCGACCGAACCAAGCCCAACTGACTTTGCGAGAAATCCTGCACCTACGACCATACCGACTTTGAATAAGTTTCTCCGATTGATTTGCATGATGACCTCCTTCAACATTCTATGGGATTCACCCGTTTGCCTAGCACCTCTTTAGATAATACATGATCACAAAATTACAGTCCTTCTTATCAGAAATACGTTACAGCCCGGTACGAGGCAAGAATCTGTCTCACCACTTGCGTCTATCGCCTAAGAGTGCCATTTCTTTCAGTTTTTTTCTTTGACACAATGGACAAAAATTTTTACACTAACGAATTGCATCTAAGACATTCCATTAAGATCCACGCAGGTTAGCCCGAAAAAATTAATAGTGGTATTATTGATGATTTTTTTCTGGTGACATGAGGAGGTACGATGGACATCAAGATTGAAAGTCGTAATGTGGGAATGACTCCAAGATGGAAGACCGAAATTGAAAATCGTGTGGCCGCTCTAGAAACTGACTCCATTCATATTACCCATGCCAGAGTCACCTTAACCAAAAACGCACATCACAAAAAGGGAGCAGATAACGCTGAGGCCCTTGTGTTGCTCACGGTTCCTCGCCGACATACCGTGACGGCTCGAAAAGAAGCCAAAACCTTTGAAGAAGCCATTCGTAAAGCATTTCAAGCTGCCGCGACAGAGATACGAAAAATGCACGAGAAGCGAGTTGCCAAAGAACCAGCAAAGTCAGGGCTGTCTTCACTCAATATCGAAACGCCAGAATTGGCAGACGAGAACGTGGCCCAAGGCGCGTAATTCACCATCTTCTCACGGCCCAATCGTAAGAGAGTGGGGAGGCAACAGTATTGTGAAGAATATTTATCGGGAAAAAGATCGTTGAGGCTTATGAAGATAATGATGTCCTTGAAGTAGACTGCGGCTAAGAACTCAAGAGGGTTCGTCCTGCCTGGATAATTTGCTGCAACCGTTCTTCAGATTGGGCTTCGCTGTAGCAACGCACAATGGGTTCTGTGCCTGACGGTCTGAGAAGAAACCAACTTCCATCGGCAAGGATCAGCTTGCAACCATCTACCCGGGTAATTGTAGAAACATCCATATTGGCAAATGATTGAGGTGGGCAATCAAGAACTCCATCTAACGTTTTTCGCAGGTCTGCATTAATCGTGATATCCTCACGTGCTGTGAAAAATGTTCCAACTCGACTAAAGAGATCACTCACCAGTTCCTGTATAGTTTTCCCAGTATGTGCAACCATTTCTGCTACGAGCGCACAGGCGAGCACTCCATCTTTTTCTGGAACATGTCCCTGAATCGAGAGTCCTGCACTCTCTTCGCCTCCCATCATCACATCGCCTTTTGCTAACAGCTCCCCAATATATTTGAAGCCGACAGATGTTTCATGAACTGACAGGCCATGAAATTTGGCTACGGCGTCAATCAAGTGAGTTGTGGCAACCGAACGAGCCACCCCTCCAGTCCATTTTCGAGTTTGAATGAGATAATCAAGAAGGAGAGCGAAGATCAGGTTGGGATCGACAAATGTACCATCGGCATCCACGACACCAAAACGATCACCATCGCCATCCGTAGCGAGCCCTAAATGAGCCTGTTCTCGACGCACAGCTTCTTGCAATTCCACCAATGTGTCTGCAGCTGGTTCAGGGCGTAATCCACCAAAGTACGGATCTCTCCAATGATGCAAGACCGCAAGCTTACATCCTGCCCGCCGCAGAAACTCATCGACATAGTCACGCGTGGTCCCATAGAGCGGATCCATGATGATCCGTAAGTTCCCAGCTCGAATTTTCTCGCAATCGATATGCGTCTCAAGGCTAGTGAGATATTCCGGTTTGGCATCGATATACCGGACCATTCCATCAGCTTTGGCCCGCTCCCAGGGTAGCCATTTAATGTATTCTCCGTGCAAGAGAGGAATAATGCGCTGCTCAATAGCCTGTGTTGTTTCGGGAAGTGCAGGACCTCCCCATGCTGGTGTGAACTTAATTCCGTTGTAACTCGGTGGGTTATGGCTTGCAGAAATATTGATGCCCCCCGCAAGTTTTCTATGCAAAATATGATACGAAATTGTTGGTGTTGGGACGTCGCGGTCACAGAGCAATGATGGAATCCCATGCGCCGATAAGACTTCAGCCGCAACCTGGGCAAAACGTTCACCCATGAAGCGAGTATCATACCCAATAATTACTCCACGTTGTCCGATTTTCTCCTGACGAAGGTATTGAGCAATGCCCTGGCAGACAATACGCACGTTTCGAAAGGTAAACTCATCTGCAACAATGGCCCGCCATCCTGATGTTCCAAATTTAATACTTTCCATATACTCGTCTCGTTCTTTAAATAAATTAATCTAGAATAAATGATAATAGATGAGAATAGATGATTTTCTGGCAACATGCCAGTCTTTAAATAGAATTGAGGGAAACTTTAAAGGAAGAGTAAGCTAGGCACCTCTCACATCCCAGATTAAGATGTGAGAGGGAAAAGAATGTAGTCTTGACAGGAAGGATTCTTATTCTACGGCCTTCGCCTTCTTTTTTCTCCAGTACAATAATCCAGCCATTCCAGAACCTAGCAACAACATAGATGTCGGTTCTGGCGTGGCGGTCGTTGGAGTTGAATAATTACCACCAACCAGATCAATACCGAGAGGTGTCAAGCCAGCATTGAGTACTGCTTCCCGACTATTCAATCCGCCATCTGCGGTAATGTCCCAATTGTTGCCCCATAAGGTAAATCCATTAGGAGTGAGATGATTCGGCCCTCCATAAGGCGCAGATGAACAACAGAGTTGTCTGGCAAGAAAAAAGAATGTACCTGACTCTCCTTTAAGTTTCCCTGAAAGAAAGGTGTAATCCAACTGCCCACTCGTCAACCCACCGTCATCGACAGCATGAAGAAACCCACCAGTGAACTCAATTCCCCCCTGAGGAGCAGTCAAAACACCTCTGATGTTGCTCAAGGTCGGAGCTGTCGTTAAATCAAGATCACCGTTTAAGGTTCCACTTAGATCTTTTCCATAGAGATAGCTACCGGACATGCAGAGTGCAGACGAACAGTTCGCCGAGTGAATGAGGCTATAGTTAAACCCAGAACCAGGTCCTCTATTGAGAATCTCGATATCAGTGTTTACTGAAATCGCCCACGAGGGTGTACTCGCAATGCATAGGATTGAGAATATGAATACTGAGTTAAGAATGAATGTTCTCATACCACCAACCTCCATTTAAATTATTGTGGCGTGACGTCTTCACGTCACAACAGATATAGCGAATCCAAATACATTCCAATCAAACCATGTGTACTCTCAACGCAGTATCCAGAGCTTCAAGGTATGGAAGTTCATTGAATCGGCTAAACGCCTAAAGAATGTTCGGCTTGCATCAGGTTCTTCACTTCTCATGCCATTCTTTTTCGGCGATTTACGGAGGTTTGGCAACTGTGAGTTTCTCTTCATTCAATAGCGTTTCTACAAAGTACAGCTCGTTGGCCTCATCCATCAAAAAATGCCGTATTCCAAAGACAAACCAAGATTGAAAAAAGGCCTGACAGAATCGGAAATATAAAAACAAAGACTAGGGAAATTCTTCAGCCTTAACGGCGAGATAGAGTGAAGTTACCAGCGTTAAACAACGCGACGGGAGCATTCATTGAGGCAAGAGTGAAGGCCAAACAGGTTGACTCAATAGGAAAATGAGTCTAACTATCACGACCATTGATGCGCATTTCAGAGTATTTCTTTATCTTTTTGGCAGCATGATTTCACCTGTCACCGTGTCTTGGTTCGTTACCTTCATGGTGAGAAGCTTGAATTGTTTGGGAAAAGAGCGAGAAAAGGAATTGGAAGTTAGGGAGTCGAAAGTTCACACCAGGTAGGCGTATGATCGGACGGTTTTTCCATTCCTCGTGGACCTTTGTCGACCCCAGCAGCGACAAGCCGATCTGTGGCTTGAGGAGAAAGCAGGAGATGATCAATGCGTACGCCTTCGTCTTTATTCCACCGTCCACCTTGATAGTCCCAATAGGTATACAGACCAGGATGAGGATTCAGTGCGCGAAGTGAATCGGTAAATCCAAGGTGGCACAATTCACGAAACCGTGCTCGTGACTCAGGTCGACACAACGCATCATCAGCAAACCCTTCAGGGTCATACACATCATCATCAGTTGGGCAGACATTAAAGTCTCCTCCAAGAACAAGAGACTCTTCATACGATAGTAAGCTCCGGACATGCGTCGTCAAACGATCCATCCACGCTAATTTATAGGAAAATTTTTCGGTGTCCACAGGATTCCCATTGGGCAAATAAATCGAGGCCACACGAATCCCCCCTATCGTTGACTCAAGATACCGCGCCTGCACGTCAGTTTCATCACCAGGAAGAGAAGTGTGGGTCACTTCAATAGGTGCCTTGGAGAGAATGGCTACACCGTTATACGTTTTTTGACCAGACACGATGACGTTGTACCCCAGTTCGTCGATTGCCACTCGAGGAAATTGCTCCTCGGTCGTTTTGAGTTCTTGCAGCAGGATAATATCGGGTTCCGTCTGTTTCACCCATTCAACTAAATGAGGAATCCTGACCTTAATTGAGTTAACATTCCAGGTCGCGATTTTCACAATACGTCCATCTTCAAGAAGTCTTGACTAAAATTAGAGATAGGCACGTTTTTTATAAATATGATTGATACGCTCTCCGTCCCACACATAGCAAAGATGTTGTCCTTGTTTGCAATGAGACAGAGCTGAAGGATGAAACACTCCAGCACATTCCCCACCCTTATGCCTGACACTATGATACACAATTCCCCACGCTCCCTCGCTACGCAAAGACTTTCCTAATTGCTGACCTGCACTATAGTCGTCCGCATCATACACAGGCCCCAGTTTCTTGTGGAGGCCACGGATATCATGTAGTTGACTCTTCAAGGTTAATGTGTAGACACGCATGTCCAGCTCCATCCGTCCTTGTCGAGTCGCCCGCATAAATCGTTCTCGATGATAGCGCGTCTCGTTAATGGCGGTATTCAAATCATGGGCCGTATAAAACACTCCATAGGAACCATCACTAAACCGACTACCAGCAGGATTCAGATGGGTGAAAGCTGCCATGATGATGCTTGCTCCAGAGCCGGTGACCCGATCGCCAGATGGAACAAGTTGGACTTCACCTGTTTCATCTCGTAGTCGATCATTCGTCAAGGACTCCACAGCCATGACCGCATCAAGATCATCCGAATCCGCTACTCGTTCAAATAATTGAATAGGAAGAAATCGACTAGGGATAATGCGATAGCACGGTTTCCAATGAAATTGATCTGTGGAAATTTTCACGCCCAGCCGCCACGCTCCGCATCAAGATATTTCCGTACCACATACAGATCACTCACATGACCACACAACATACGCGAAAGCGCACTTTGTCCGCCGAAAGGTGAAGCCGTATTGGATTGCCGTACCCAAGCATCAGCTGCTGATTCATCTGGGAGGAGAATCTGGAGAGCCTTGTAAATACCGAGAAGGTAGGAAATTCGCTCTAACGTATCCTTGGGAAGTTGTACTTGTGTATTTTTTTTCCACTTAAAATAGGTAGAGCGTGATCGTAACCCTAACAGCGTTTGCTGCTCTTCCACATTTAAATTCCATAGGTCAGCAATTCGAAAGAAAGAACGTAGGGCTGGCCCCGAGAGATCCTCCGGGTGACTGTTCTGTTTAATCGTGTCTTGGCGAATCATCTTTATAAGTTTATATACAAACTAAAAATATATAATAGTATATATATAGACTTCCGTCAATGCGCGTCATCCCATGACACTCCTTGTCCCACATCCACGGTAAGCGGAACAGATAGTTGAAGGGTAGGCAGCGTGGCAGACTCCATGACCTCTTTAACAACTTGACCAGTCAGTTCCGACGCAGATTCTGCAACTTCAAAAATGAGTTCGTCATGAACGGTCAATAACATATAGGTCTGAGAATCTAACCCATGCTGCTTGAGTGCAGGAGGCACTCGGATCATCGCACGTTTGAGAATATCGGCCGCCGTCCCTTGAATAGGAGCATTAATCGCTGCACGTTCGGAAAAATTTCTTTTGGCTGGACTTTTATCAAGAATCCCAGGAATATGAGAACGTCGGCCAAAGAGAGTTTCGACATAGCCGTGCTCCCGGCAAAACTGCTTGGTTCGTTCCATATAATCTTGAATACCAGGATATTGCTCAAAATAGGTTTTCATGTACGTGGCAGCTTCACTTTGCTCCACACTGAGCTGACGGGCTAATCCAAATGCGCTAATGCCATAAATGATCCCAAAGTTAATGGCCTTGGCTTTTCGACGCATAGCCGAGTCGACCGTTTCAGGTGGGACACCAAATACTTGGCTGGCTGTGAGGGCATGAATATCCTGCCCCTCTCGGAATGCTTGTTTCAAAACATCAATATCAGCCATATGAGCTAGCAAACGGAGTTCAATTTGCGAATAGTCCAATGAAAGTAGAATATGGCCTTTTTCAGCCACAAAGGCTTGACGAATTTTTCGTCCTTCCTCTGTTCGAATGGGGATATTCTGCAAATTTGGGTTTGTTGAGGACAGTCGTCCTGTGGATGCTGATGCCATGGCATAGGACGTATGGACACGTTTCGTGATGGGATTCACCTGATCAATTAAGGCATCAGAGTAGGTACTTCTCAGTTTTTCCAGATGGCGCCACTCCAAAACTCTCGCTGGCAATTTGTGCTCTTGAGCCGCAAGCGACTCCAAAACATCAGCGCTTGTTGTATATGTTCCTGATTTACCTTTCTGCCCACCTTCGAGACCTAACTCATCAAATAAGATCTCCCCAAGTTGCTTGGGAGAACCAACGTTGAAGGTTCGCCCAGCTAATTGATGAATCTCTTTCTCCAATTCACTCTGTCGTTTGGCAAAAGCGACACTCAACCCTTTAAGTTGGTCCAAATCGACCTTGATACCTTCGGATTCCATGCTTGCAAGAACAGGAATGAGTGGTCGTTCGAGTGTTTCGTACGCGGTACTCATGTGCTCCCGCACAAGTCGAGGCTTGAGGATTTGATAAAGTTGTAGGGTAATATCAGCATCTTCTGCAGCATAATCAAGCGCCTGATGAAGTGGAACTTGATCAAAGGTGACCTGCGACTTCCCTGTGCCTGCCACATCTTTATATTTGATGGTTGTATGGCCAAGATACAATTCTGCCAGCTCATCCATGCTATGAGCATGACTCCCGCCTTCAAGAATATACGAAAGCAACATCGTGTCATCAACTGGAACAACAGAAACGTCATAACGAGCAAGCACCACCATGTCATACTTAATATTATGCCCAATCTTCATAATCGACGGATCAGCTAATAATGGCCGTAGGAGGGCTAGCACTTGATCAAGAGGGATTTGCTCAATTGATGCGTCCTCAGTGTTCGAAGATTGCACGACATCAGGAGGGGAAAATGTATGGCCCACGGGGATATAACAGGCATGAGCTGGTTCTACGCTGAGAGAAATTCCTACAAGCTCAGCACGACTTTGGTCTAACGAGGTCGTTTCGGTATCCACTGCCACGTACCCAACTTGGTACGCTCGGTCGATCCATTGTTGAAGAACGGGTTGAGACTGAACAAGCTCATAGTGAGTAGTTGGATGTGACGGTGGTGACCCAGATTCCACGCTATCATGACCTGCAGACGTGGGATCACCCGTTACAGGGTATTTGTGCTTTATCCGATCAATGATAACCTTAAAATCTAGCTTCGTAAGAAAGGCCAGTAAGGCATCTCGATCTACCGCACGCCGAGCAAGGTTTTCAA
>JBMYWX010000146.1:0-8166 GCA_049607825.1 Nitrospirales bacterium | reverse complement strand
GGCAACACACGCACCATAAATTCCACCACCGATAATGAGAATATCATAGGTATTCTGTGCCAATTCTTTCAGGTCTCGTTTCATCGTAGTCCTAATATCTTCAGCACAAGACATCTAAGTTTGTCTACTTGGAATGACTTGAATGAGAAGGCGAACTGGGGAGAGTTGCCCCCTTCGTATGCGGCTCCACCTTTGGAGTCAACCAACCATACAGGTCATTTACTTTTTCACGAAAAACTCTGTAACTAAACTTTTGATTTACTAACTGTTTGCCAGCTTGCCCTATCTTTTCAGCTAATGCTTCATCTTTAATCAGAGCAAGCAACCCCTGCGCAAATGAGTCAGGATGTGGTTCAGTAAGCACGGCTACCTGCTCATCAAGCACTTGAGTGTGTGTTGGCAGATTGGTAGCAAGAATCGGCTTCCCACTTTGTAAATAGGAATAGAGTTTCATGGGTGTATTGTTACCCTTTTTGCGGGGAGAAACCAAAATATTTGCCTTTTCAAGAAAGGAGGACAAACGATCGATTGGTTGTGCGCCCAAAAAAAAGACGCGCGTTTCAATTCCTAATGTACGAGACTTCTGTTGGTACTTTTGAATGTCTTCTGGGACACCTCCCACGATAACTAAGTCAACATGATTCACTTCTTTTGTCACACGTGAAAAGCTATCTAGTAAAAGATCGATTCCCTGATACACCTCTAAATTTCCTACGTACATGATAATAAAGCGGTTATTAGGTAATTCTGATACATCTACATTTGTGAATTCTAAACTTTGAGAATCCTTAAGTAATGGGACATCGTGAAGCACACATACTTTTGTTGCCCCATGCTTCACTGCCAAATCTCTCAGTGCATCACACACTGGCACAACGGCCTTTGCATGTTTAACGGCTAATGATTCTAAATAGGTAAAGATTGACAGCAAAGGACCTAATGCAGGGTGCTTTTCTATCATTTGCTGAGCCAATGAAGAGTCCATGTCGTACACATATGGAACACGAAATATCAACCGAAGAATAAGTGCGATAAACACAGACTCTTCCACAGCATGAATGACATGGTATTGGTTCCTCCATAGTTGCTGAAAAGTTCGTACAGCCATCACAGCATCGCAAACAAGCTTCTTAATAGAAAAACCAGGACGTATATCTTGAGTAAAGGGAATACTGGGAATTCGAAACAAAGTTACTCCGTCATAGTGCACATCACTTCCTTCGTGATAGGTAATGACATCAACTAATTCTCCCCGTTCTGACAACACTCGTAAAATCAAATTAACAGCAATAGGTGTCCCTCGATCTTGATAGAAAGGATGAGGGGCGAGAAAGAGAACATTCATGATCCAATGAATCCGATAATTACCTGAATTTTGTGTTCGAAGGTACTCTAAAAATCTAGAATTCAGCCATCGTGATCATTTTGGGTTAACAGATAAATTTGAGTCACATTCGAAATCGACAACCATCGAGAATGCGTCAATTCTAGCTATGCATACTCCTTCACACTAACTCAGGGCTTCGTCTATTCAACCTCAGGCATGCCCCATTGGCATGCGCGGATACGTCTAATCAAGAAAATAGTTCATGAGCCAAGCGTTTCAATGGGCATTCAAAGACGGTTCGGCCTCTTCAGTTGATTGACGTGCATGTTGGCAAGGGCCATCTAATGATGGAAACGAGGGAAGAAGGTTACAAATCGGGGTAAAATGAAAATCTTTAAGGAGGGATACCATTCGCTCTTGAGTTTTTTGGAGGTTAACATAATGTCGAAAGTTAGAAAGAAGAGAACCTCTCATTTTTGGTTGTTCAGGATCGAGCTCCCAGGGATGGAAATACATCACTAATGGCGTACCTTCCTTTTCAACTTTCCTGAGAAACCAGCGAAACATGGGATATGGGAATAAACGAAAGTATCCTCCTCCCCCAACTGGAATTCGTATCCAACCAACCTGATAAGTCGACGGAGGAATTTCCCAAAGAACACCGGCATTTGTATCTAAGGAATGAACAGATGGATTTGCATCGCGGATACCATATGAGTCATGCACAGCTGGGACAATACTTGAATCATACAAAAAACCTTCTTCAACTAAAATAGGTAATGCCCACTTGGTTTCTTTCGTAATCGAAAAGGTCGGAGCTCGATAACCCAACACAGCTTGTCCTGTACAATCTTCTAGAATTTTTTTCGCCCGACTGATGTCTTCCCGGAATTTGGCTGGATTTTGCACTGAAATAAGTTCATGCGAATAGCCATGACAGGCAATTTCATGACCTGCCTTAGCAATGCTTTTCACCATATCCTGGTGACGTTCCGCTACCCATCCTAAGATGAACATAGTGGCTTTGACTTGAGCCGAATCAAGAAGGGCAAGGATAGACTCGGTATTTCTTTCAACTCGGCTTTGCAGTACATCCCAATGTCGACGACGTGCAGGATAATCAAAAGCTGCAACCTGAAAATGTTCCTCGATATCAAAACTCAAACTATGCTTCACAGGTATTCTCCCTTACGATACTTCATCGCGCTCCGGTCCCGAGAAGCACAACATGAAAAGTACGAAGCAAAATTCTGATATCCAACCAAAGTGACAGGTTCTTTACATAATACAGATCGTACTGAAGCTTCATATGAGAATCTTCCAAAGAAGCGGCATACTGAAAACACGTTTGCGCCCATCCGGTAATCCCTGGACGTACCGTATGCCGAAGATCATAAAATGGAATGAGCGTCTGTAATTCTTCTACAAAGTGTGGGCGTTCCGGTCTTGGTCCCACCAAACTCATCTCACCCTTGAGGACATTGATAAATTGAGGTAATTCATCAAGTCGAAGTCTTCTCAACCAGTAACCAACTCTTGTCACACGATCATCAGAAATAGACGCCCACTTCACACCTTGATCTTCCGCATTTTGTTGCATCGATCGAAACTTCCGAAGAACATAAGGATAGCCGTGAAGACCGACCCGAGTCTGTCGATAGAAGACTGAGCCTGGAGAGTCCAGCTTAATCAAGATAGCAATCACGACAAGTAATGGGGCAAGAAGAAACAGTCCAAACAATGCACCAATAATATCAACCAGTCGCTTCAGAAGCATGACAACGGGTTTCCGGCGAAACCCTTGAGAGAATATTAAAAAACTTGGCTTGAGCTCATCAATGGAAAGTCTTCCGCATTCAGCCTCATACATACGATGACCATCAACAACCTCAACCCCCAAGGATTTAATATCTAGGAGGGCATCCAACGGCATGGTCCCTCGCCGATCTTCAAAACACACAGCAACCGTTTGAATGCGGTGACTCTCAGTCAATTCAAATAGTTGATCAATCGTTCCAATAACGGTAGGGTTGAAAGTGGAAACTCCTGCAGAGGATCGATCCTTAGACAAGAAACCAACAACATCAAATCGATTTCGACCATGCGTCACTAAGACTCGAGCAAGATTACTAGCGAGTCCTCCATCGCCAAGGATAATGACCCGCTTACGAAGACCAAATGTCTCGAAAAGCCGTTCGGTGATTCCATTGTACCGCGGCATATCATGTGTTCGATCACCCAAATGAGAGTCAATCATCCTCGCTCGCCAATTGCGTATGGAACCTCATAGCCCTGTCGCACATAATAGGGCATACCCTGTGACCACGCGTCGGTTAAGATGATCCGAGTCTGTGCCGTCGTCTCAAGCATATCGGTTGCCTTCAAAACGACATCTTTAGGTGTGCTACCAGATCGAACCACAAACAGCAAGATTTCAGCCAGTCTTGTGAGAACATTGACATCCGCTAATGGAAGAATGGGCGGAGAGTCTATCAAGATATATCGAAACCTTGATTTGACAGCATCAATGACGGTGGCAAGTTGCGGAAACTTTGAAAGGGGAACTGGATTCACATCAATATTACCAACAGGTAAAATCCAAAGCGGGTTATCCGCCAACTGATGCATACATGCTTCCAACGGTTCGTCACCTTGAAAATACTCGGAAAGACCTGGCTCAATAGGAACAGACATGACTTCATGCAATGCCGGGCACTTGAAATCACAATCAATGACCAATGTGGGTTCATCAAGATCATGTGCCAGGGTATAAGCTAGATTGGCAACTGTCGAAGTTTTACCCTCAGCTTTCATCGCACTCGTGACTAAAACAACGGTACTCCCCTGATTTGTATTTAAAAGATTGAGCCTTGTCGCTGCAACTCGATATTGCTCAGCAACAATTGAGTCTGGCCTCCATTTGGCCACTAGGCCAAGGTCTCGAGGAACCCCATTTTTCATTTGGCCCTTAGATTTTCCGTTGCTATGCTTTACAGGGACACCCGCCGTCAAATAATTCGCTCTCGGGTTGTTCATCGTTGAATGTCCATTGCCGAGTTCCGACGACGAACTTGGCAAACTTTTAAACGATTTGCCATAGGCGATTTGAAAACTTGGAATAGTTGCAAGAATCGGCAATCCTATAGAAACCTCAGCATCTTCTGATCGACGGAAGGTTGGTTTCCATTGCTCAAGGACAAAAGCTAATCCATAGCCTAACCCCAATCCAACAATAAACCCGGCAACGACAATTAGATACCGTGGAGGACCTTCTGGCATTGTCGGTAAATTGGCCGGATCAAGGACCCGGAACCTCTCTGCTTTTTGTCGCTTCTCTAGATTTTCAGAGATTCGTGAATTAATTTGTTTTTCATGTAAACGCTGATAATTTTGTTGCATGTTGGCATAATCACGCTCTAGGATAAGCAGCTCTTGCTCCCTCGTTGGAGTCGCATCTATGTTCCTCTGGTGTTCGGCCATTTTGACAATTATTCTCTGCCTTCGTTCTTTTAACGTGACAATCTGAGCCTTCGCTTCAGATAGAGAATTCTGTAAGTCTTGGAGGTAGGGATCAAAGTTTGAAGTTGGCACAGATAAACCACTAAGATCCTCACCAGAAAATTCATCTCCGACAGATTCTTCTCCACTTGGGTCTGCGGATTGAGTCTCAGCAATCTGTTCCTCAATCTGTTTAATGTGGTTTTTTAGAGTAATGACATCTGGATACGAATCCGTATACTCAACTTTCATTTTTGCCAAATCATCTTGCAACTTAGCCAAATGCTTGACTATCGGGGATGCCCCCGGCCCTGGAGAATTGATTGCTTGCCCGTCAAAGTTGGGTAATTCGGCAAGTGCCCCGGCCATCGACTCATAATCATGAATCGATTTTTGAATCAGTTCAATTCTCGCACGCAAACTGTTCAATGTTTCTTGAATAGAAACCTTTTCTGCCTGCAGACGATCTAAGCTATGTAAATTCGAATTCATTTGCCTAGGCAGCTCACCTAGGTGCTTCATTCTGTACTCACTTAAGACTTTTTCCTTGTCATCTAACTCTTTCCGTGCAATGGCCAATTCCTGGGCTAAAAATTCCGAGGCTCCCTCGACAAATTGTTCGCGTATTTTTAAGTTTTCATCAATATATTGAGAGGCAATTTTCGCAGTCACCTTCATCGCGATCAGAGGATCAGTATGAGAAAATGAAATTGTAAACGATTCGAGACGCCCGCCACTGCCTTTGGTTTGCAACTGAACACTACGGCTCATGCTTGCAATGACAGGATCATATCCACTTTGCTTAATCGCCTCTGGATACAAATTTAATTCTTCGATAACCCGCTGAAGACTTGTGCGACTCAGAACCTGCTGAGTAATAGTCGAAACACGTTCAGCCACACGGTCTGACACCATGGCCCGCACAAAATTTTCTGGAATTTTTTGGTGTTCCACGAGAATGGTCGTACTGGACTTATAAATAACTGGCTGAATCCAAGCATAGGCCCCAGCGGCCAGAACACTGAGCAATACAATGATTATAATGAGCCATTTTCGACGAACCGCAATATCCCAAAGGTCTTGCACATACGCCTGGATCAGAAGAGTACTATCGCCGCTTAATTGTTTACTATTTCCTGTTTCCATAATTGTACGAGACGAAATGTCCCCCTAATTAACAAAGGATCTTACTTACTTATGGTTAATCGGCCCTCTCAAAAGAATTATTTTGCAAGGTCATACTTTCATACCCATAAATCGAAATTCTTCTATCACAATATCTTTGCATCTTTATGGAACAATAATTGTATCACCTGACTGCAATGTCACATTGTAAGCAGCGCCATCATCTGAAACGAGGTCATCATATCTGATTGGAATTCGAAGTTCTTTGATCTTTCCTTCGCCATTTAATACATTTCTAATAATACGAATATCGTTTTGTGAGGCGAACTGAGTAAACCCTCCAGCCAATGAGATGGCTTGCAAAATGGTCGTATAAGACTTCATCGACAATTTTCCGGGAGTAGTGACCTCTCCGACGACAAACACGTAGTAGCTATTAACTTCTATCACATTAACGGATACGGCCGGATTCTCTTTAAAGGCCTTATAACGCTCTTCGATTTCTTCTGCAAGTTGATCGGCCGTGAGACCTGCCGCAGGAAGATCTCCAATTAAGGGTAACGACACTTTGCCATCTGGACGAATGACTATTTGCTTGGAAAGATCTTGATTCTTCCAAACAACTACCTCTAGTACATCCTCTGGGCCGAGAAGAAACCCTTCAGCGGGAGGACCTGGAGGCACTATGACATCAGGTCGTGGACATCCCAACATGAGGCCAGCAAGAATGAAGATCATCAGAGAGAATAATATCTGTTTGAATCCAGAGGTCATGAAGTTCACCACCTATTTCAGAAATATGTTGTACGGTGAATGCCAGTTAAGGTAACAACACCATTGTTTCAGAGGGCACCACAATTGTATCTCCAGGCTTGACAACAATATTTTTGGCACCCCGGAGAATAATATCATCATAATTCACCGTCACTTTATTCGACTGATCACCATTCAACCCAATCCGAAAAATGACGATTCGACTTCTTACTGCATCAGGTGTTAACCCACCTGCCAGTGTGATCGCTTGAATCAAAGTCGTCCGGCTCAAAAGGGGCAACTTTCCGCTCTTCCCGATCGCACCCTGAACATAGTAGTAATAGCTATTCACAGCCTTGACCACTATGGCAATAGTCGGACTTTCCTTATATGCACTCAGCCTTTGAGTGATCTCATCCTTCAATTCCTGGGTGGTTCGTCCAACGGCTTTCACATCCCCAATCAAGGGTAAGGTGATACGACCGTCTGGTCTTACGACGACCTCACGAGATAAATCAGCATTTTTCCATACACTAATTTCCAAAATGTCTTCAGGGCCAATGATATATTCCTCGGTCACAATCAAAGCCGTTTTTTCTGCACGACTTTCTGCTTCAGATATGTTCTCAGCATGCACGGCACCCACTCCCAGGACCAATAGCCCCATCACCACAATCATCGGCATTACACTTCCCTGTCCTCGAGCACTCATAAAGTCACCTCGTCCCTTGTAGAAAACTAAAAAAGCAATGTGTTTAATTAACCTTGACATAAATTGTATTGGATACACCGGCAACTAACATTCCTAATTCTTCAACGATATCCAAGTTTTTCCTTACACATACAACTCGATTCCCTCAATAATTCTATAGTGAGAATTGCAAAATAGAGTTATGATATCTTCTTAATCATTTTAGAACAGGGTATAGCCATTATTAGCTAGGAAAAAGATGATACATTAAGAAAGCAACAGACAGAAAGTATAATATTTTAAGGATCATAGAGAAAATGCACAAAGTATTGATTGATTTGTAATGCTAGCACTGCATCTATGACCAACGTATTGCCAGAGAAACACCTACCTCATTCTGAATCTCTTATCTAGGTTGATGTGAATACATACCTATGCGAAAGCAATTTACGTGCCACGTCACACCTAAGAACATAATCAATGCTAGCCGTTCATATTTCCGAAGTCTCGGCCTCACTAGAGGTCATAAAAAAACAACCAATTGAACATGCTGAGCCTATATCGATATTGATCACTTCGGTTGAATGGCTAGGTATTCTTTAGTGAGAGATTCCAATAAAACACTAAAATGTTGAGGCAGAAGTAAATAATTTCATACTGAGTGGGATCACAGGACCATCAACCGTAAAAGCTGGTAAAAGACTCTATCAAATCATTTTCACCTCCAATGAAGATTTTTTGTCCTACGTAATTAACTGGAAGTGACTGCTAA
>JBMYWX010000145.1:0-8174 GCA_049607825.1 Nitrospirales bacterium | reverse complement strand
CCTCACCGGAGGTCATGTCATCCAGCTTGGGCCAGGGAATAAAGAAGCAGCAAATGCCGCGCTCAAAGCATGGCAGGGAGGTTTACAAATTGGCGGCGGTATCAATGCTGATAATGCTGCGGAGTGGTTAGCTGCTGGCGCATCACACGTGATTGTTACCTCTTGGCTATTTGATCAAGAGGGTAAGTTCCTAGAGGAAAACCTTCGCAAACTGGCGGATGAGATCGGCAAGGAACACATCGTGGTCGATCTCTCATGCCGGAAAACAGCCACGGGGTGGACGGTAGCGATGGATCGATGGCAAACCCTCACGGACTTGGATGTGACGGTGGAAACCTTGGATCGCCTAGCAGAAGAACCACATGTCGTCCTCGATTTATCAGAAACCTATCTTGTGGACCACACAACGATGGCCAAGCTTCACGAAATGGAAAAGGAATTTAAAGAACGGCAGTCGACTTTGGTCATTACAGGATTAGAAAAACATCAACCCCTGTCAAGCCATCCAGAAGCGGGAAGAAAGAAACCAAAAGACTCATTCAAACTGTCTGTGAAATCGTAGTAAGATCAGTGCTGCAAATGACTCTCTAAATCGAGGTTCAGCGAAAAGACGATCACACGTTCTCCAATTTGTGTATCGATATCGGTAAAAACACCTGCGACTGTTGCCCCAGTAATTTCACTCAGTTGTTCAGAGAGTTTTTCCCGACCTTGCGCAATGAGGTTTTGACGCATGGCTTTGACCATGTCAATTCCCTCTGCATTATTGGCTAACTGGCGCTCAGCAGGTGTTAAGACTCCCTTGAGTCTGATAAGGACCAAATCTTTCAAGATGAATGCTTTCACATCTTCTGGACCGCGCCCCATGAACTCTTGCTCGAATTTAATGATGGCATTTCGAATCGCCGCTTCAACTTCTCCCTTAGTTCGACCGTTTTTCATAGTGATTCTGCTCTTCGTGTCGTCTGTTGGTAGATTTGAAATTAGAAGAAAATATTTATCTAGAACTCATGAGCTTGGAACAATTCTAGAATAACAGAGTCTTCATGATGATGTCTGAATCAACGAGACCAATACAGAATAGACTTTCGACCGAAGAGCGAGAACAGCTAAAACAATTAATTACGGACGCCAGCGAACCCATTGCACCCTTTTGGCCCATGAGAACGATGGTTGCTCAAAATCCTATCCATGGATTGGAATATCTTCCATTTGATCAGGCCGTTCGAAAAGGCAAACAACTATTAGGTGGAAACGGATATCTTACGAACGAAGAATATCGCCTGTTTTATCAGAAGGGTCGTATTACTCTAAAAAGTATCAAGCAAGCCTTTACCCAATATGGACTCCTACATGAACAACAGGACCCCATTACGATAGGAAATCGAGAGGTCACTGCCCATGAAGTGTGGAAGTTGCATTTCCTTTTCGGATTTGACGCTTTGCTTCCTTCTCTATTGGATTGGGAGTTAACGGGAAAAGGCGAAACAAAGGACTTTCGTTCAGATCTCTCCAAAGTCTCCAGAACACGAATCATCGAACAAACGATCAAAGATTGTGAGTTATGTCGAGAATACCCAGAAACGGCCTATCTTACAAACCTATGGAAAAGCACCCTGAGAGCATTGGAACTCCCAGACTCTCCCTCTGATGTTCACCAACCTCGTGACCTCGATTCAAGCTGTGTGGACCGACGTCAGCCCCCACCAGATATTGGCTTGCCTACCCTGAGAACCATAAGTGATTGGATTGATGATCTGACTGGCGTCGGATTAGTCGAGCACATCAACAATCAACTGATCAAATGGCTAGCAGCATTTCTAGATGAAGGGTTAGCAGGCTGGGAAATGCCTCAACGCAAAGAAGGCTTTTATCAAGCCTGGCGACAACTCACACAACAAGACTTCTCAGGAACACTAATCGGGATTCAGGACTGTGCGCAGAAAATCAACAACCTTCCGAACGCTCCTGAAGATACCATCTCCTTAAGTCTTACCCAACTTGGTATTCCGAAAGAACAATGGAAGGACTATCTTTCACGGCTGTTATCTCAATTACCTGGCTGGACACGATACATCCGTTGGCTAGGTGAACACCCGGCCTATCATGCTCAAGAACAACATCCCATTGACACAACTCAATACCTTGCGGTTCGGCTGTTCTATGAGACGGAATTGACCAAGGTAGCTTGTGGACGAGAGTGGAACATTGATGGAACAATTTCTTCTTTGGTCGAATATTGGAAGGAGCAACCTGAGGAATATCATAATCGTTTAGGTGGCGAGCTGCGTTCGATCAATCCTACGAAACAAGCAATTTGCTCTGACGCATGGAGATTGTTCCACCTTTTACAGTTTTTGGAAGTGTCACATGTCGAGATGCATGAACTTTCTCATAACGATGCTCGAACGATGCTCGATTGGCTAGATGGCTTCCCCTTCGAGCAACATAGTCCGGTCTGGCTTGAAGCCTATGAAGAATCATTTCGAGAAGAAATTGTCGGAAAACTATCAGCTCATCGTGGCATAGTCCCAGCTCTAGAGGCTCGCCCACATGCGCAACTCGTTTTCTGTATCGATGTCCGCTCTGAATCATTTCGCCGCCACATTGAATCCCAAGGCCCCTATGAAACGTTTGGATTTGCAGGGTTCTTCGGTATTTCTCTCAGCCATCAAGCCTTCGATAGTGATCAACGAGCCTTTTTGTGTCCCGTGTTACTCACGCCCAACCATGCGGTCACAGAAACACCTCGATCAGGAGAAGAACCAGCGTTAGAAAAATATTCTTCCGGCACTCGTTGGCACCAATTGGGGCATCACCTTTTTCACGACCTCAAGCATCATCCTATAGGATCCATGATGGTCATTGATGCCATGGGCTTCTTTTTTAGTCTCGGATTAGTGGGCAAAACTGTATTCCAAAAAGTATTTCACCACCTGACCTTTGCTATCGAGAATATGTTTATGCACAGGGTTCCAACAGAGATCTCAGTTTCCACGCCGTCAGATCCTCACAATCCAAAAATCGGAGAGGTGAATGCAGAGGGAATTCCTGAAGGCCTGTCTCAAGGATTCTCTCTAGAGGAAAGAGCGACGTTTATCGAAAACGGATTACGCGCCATGGGACTCACACAGAATTATGCGCGATTAGTGTGTCTGTGCGGCCATGGGAGTGAGACAGACAACAATCCCTATTATGGAGCGCTGGATTGCGGGGCATGCGGAGGAGCACCGGGAGACGCCAATGCGCGAGTCTTTGCCGCCATGGCAAATGACGCTCAAGTTCGGCACATTCTTAAGGAAAAAGGATTACCCATCCCTAATGACACCTGGTTTCTTCCAGGAAAACATAATACGACAACTGACCGGGTCACGTTTTATGATTTAGAAGAATTGCCTGAGACACATAAAGAAGATTTACGTGCCTTACACAAAGATCTCGAAAACACAGGAGCCAATCAAGCTCTTGAGCGATGTCATCGTATTCCTCACGCACCAACCGAAATTTCTCCACAACAAGCCTTTGATCATGTCGTGGAGCGCAGTTGCGATTGGGCAAACACTCGACCGGAGTGGGGGTTGGCCGGAAATGGCGCATTTTTAATCGGAAGGCGAAAACTGACCAAAGGATTGGATTTAGGTGGGCGGGTCTTTCTGCACTCGTATGACCCAATCGCTGACCCTCAAGGAGCCATCCTTGAGAAGATTATGACCGCTCCATTAATCGTTGGAGAATGGATTAACACAGGATACTATTTTTCTGCTGTTGATCCATGGGCCTATGGAAGTGGAAGTAAGGTTCTGCATAATATCGTGGGTGGGGTAGGAATGATGTTAGGGAGCCAAAGTGATTTACAAATGGGCTTCCCCTTACAGACCGTGAATAATGGAGACATCCACTACCACGAGCCCATGAGGCTTTTAGCCATTATAGAACATACACCAAGTGTGATTTCGTCCATCATTCAGAATCATGCAATCCTTCAACAGTTGTTTCATAATCAATGGCTTAACCTTGTAGCGTTAGATCCTCACACATTCGAGTTTCATCGGTACAACGCTGATGCGACCTGGGAACCGTTGAACTTCGTCGTTTCACCTGTTGAGTAAGAGAGAACACGCTGGTATAAGTGAAACCTTATAGATACATGGCGACCTCGCCTTTGTCTCAATGAGAACGAGGAACGGGATCCATGAACATAGTACCGAAAGGTCAGTAGGGTAACTGTCTCTCAACTGTGGAAGGACAGTGACAGTACGAGCCAACCTGATGTTTTCGAACATTCGTTTCGAGACCTCCGGTTGGCTTTTTTTTTGAGGAAATTGAATGTACATCTGATATTTGAACTAAACCCATGATTTCATGATAACCAAACAAAGACGACGACCAATATCTTTCAAGTTTTTGGCACTGAAAGCTGGATCCCTATTCGTCTTATGGATCATGTTGTCAGCAAGTTTCGATTGGATCCACCTTGGGTTGGGTCTAGTTCTTTCCTTCACAGTGGCCTGGATTAATTCTGGGCACTCTCCCTTCGTTCCAAAATTTCGATTATGGGGCAACATTATCTTGTATCTGCCCTGGCTCTTTCTCAAGATTGTCCAAAGCAGCATTCATGTGTCTAAGCTAATTCTTCATCCTTCACTTCCCATTGACCCTCGTCTAATAGATGTTGAGACACAACTAGATCATCACGCAGCAGTCGTGCTGTTGGGTAATTCTATTACGCTAACGCCTGGAACGATTACCGCAGAAGTTGACCGGAATAAGCTGATTGTTCACGCGTTAGATGACGTGTCCGGGCAAGATGTTCGAAACAAAAGTATCGAATCGAAAATTGCCGGAATTTTTAAGGACGAAGAACCGGATTTATGAAGACTTTTCTTCTCTGTGTGTTAGTTCTCCTCGCTGTCCTCATCGGTGTATACCTTTATCGCGTACTTCAAGGACCCACCATCTTTGATCGAGTATTGGGGCTAAATGGAATTTCTACAAAAGCCATTATCTTGCTCGTGCTGATAGGCACGTACTTCGAACGTGTCGATATGTTCATCGACATTTCGACAGGCTATGCCTTGCTCAATTTGGTTGGGGCGCTGGCCGTTGCCAAGTATTTGGAACAGAAAGGACTCCCCTAGCATGGAGGTATTATCGATCATCTTTATACTTGCTGGGCTCTTTTTCTTAATTGTCGCCGCAATCGGCATGATTCGTTTGCCGGACGTCTTTAGTCGTTCTCATGCTGTCTCGTTGACTGACTCGTTAGGTGCATTCTTAATGTTAGTGGGAGTCGCACTGCACGAAGGACTCAGTACCAGCATGCTGAAAATCATCGCAGTCTTAGCCTTACTCTACATTCAAAATCCAGTCATCGCTCATGCGACAGTTCGCGCAGCTCTCCGAGCTGGGCTCGTGCCATGGAAAAAGGAACCGTCATGACGTTTTCATTCGAAATTCCACTCCTCATTCTAATGCTGGTCACAGCCGCAGGAGCGATTCTCGTCAAAGATTTGATGAGTGCCGTACTACTTCTGGGTTCCTATAGTTTTTTCTTGTCGTTAGTGTGGGGTTGGTTAGGAGCAGTTGACGTCGCATTTGTGGAAGCCGTTGTAGGAGCAGGGTTAGCCACGGTTCTTTTTTTGCTGACATTATTTGGAACAGCCCCTAAAGACAGTCGTCTCCGCCGACCACCACCACCCATGGCAGCCCTCGTGGCTCTACCATTGTTGGGTATTCTATTGCTGTATGCGGCCAATGACCTCCCGCAATTTGGAGATCCCAACTCTCCGCCCAACGTGCATATTTCACCAACATATCTCGAGCAGAGTTATCAGGACACCCATACACCGAACGTGGTGACATCAGTCCTGATGGATTATCGCTCCCTCGATACGATGGTAGAAACTGTGGTGATTTTTACAGCTGGCATCGCTTGTGCGCTCTTGCTGCGGAGGCAAACCTCATGATTCAGCCGCATGACAGTATCATCGTCAAAACCTTGGGCCGCTTTCTGATTCCTGTCATTCAAATTTTTGGATTGTATGTGTTGTTTTTTGGGCAATATGGACCTGGTGGGGGATTTGTCGGAGGGGTGATTCTCGGCACTGGCATGATTTTATCAGTGTTGATCTTTGGTCATGATGCTTCACGTAGTCAGATCGCAAGACATGTCTTGCATGGAGACGGAGTCGGCATGTTGATTTTTGCAGGTGTGGGTGGCTTATGCATGATCGGAGGAGGGGAATTCCTCAATTATGCCAACCTGGACATTCCCGGTCTTGAAACGGCCTCACGCCGATCATTGGGGATAGTTTTGACTCAGATTGGAGTCGCCATAGACGTGGCAGTTACAGCAGTATCGATCGTTTTCAGCCTCTCAGCTGAAGAAATTATTGAGGACTCGATGAATGGTTGATGCAATTTCAGCAATATTGCAGCGCCCGAACTTTCTTGTCTTTGTCATCATCTTTTTGTGGGGCTTTTATATTATGGTGACACGGTACAATCTCGTGAAGAAACTCGTTGGCCTGTATCTTGTGCAAACCAGTGTGATCTTTTTTCTTGTATCGATCAGTGCCAAACATGGGGCGACCGCACCAATTCTCTTGTCGACAACCGATCCCGTGCAAGCCATGAACTATGCGAATCCATTGCCACATGTGCTGACATTGACAGCCATTGTTGTTGGCGTGGCAACCCTGGGTGTCGCCTTGGCCTTGTGTGCCGCGATCTATCGTCGATATGGCAGCCTTGATGAAGAAGAGATTTTGAAAAAATTAGAATGAGTCGCCACTACCCCGCTCTTCTCTTTTTGCTCCCCTTGTTTGCAGCTATCTCCATGCCTGTGGTCTGCCTAAAACATCGCCATTGGAGTCAACCCATTTCTCTTGTCGCACTTTCGACTATGGTCCTGGTTTCCATCCTGAATGTTTTCAATATCATCGACCATGGAGAAGTCCGATATGCATTTAGTGGATGGGCTGCGCCATTAGGCATCGAGTGGGTTGCTGATACCTTGGCGAGCGTCATCATGGTGGTGTTGAGTGTCTTGGGTTTGTTGGCAATCGTCTTTACTGGTCCTACGTGCCCAAGAGATTTAGGTGGCAGAATTGTTCACTATTACATCTTGATCTTACTACTTATTTCGGCGCTGACAGGAATCGTCTTTGCGGGTGACTTATTTAATCTCTTTGTGTTTTTAGAAGTTGCCGCTATCGCGAGTTATGCGCTTATTGGTATGGCAGGTGGCCGGGCGTTATTCGCCGCCTTTCGGTATCTCATCGTTGGGACGCTGGGCGCTTCACTCTATTTACTCGGCGTCAGCTATTTCTATGCAGCCAGTGGCACGCTGAACATGGCCGATATGGCTTTAAAACTTCCCCACCTGTTGCACTCGAAAGCTGTTGTGGGTGGTCTTCTCTTTATGTTTATCGGGTTGGGAATCAAAATGGCCTTGGTCCCATTTCACGCATGGCTCCCCGATGCCTATACGAGCGCACCAGAATCGGTATCCCCAATACTCGCCTCATTAGTCACCAAAGTCGCTCTCCTCGGATGGGTGCGGATTATATTCTGGGTCCTTGGAGCCAAAGCCATTCTTCATGATATCCCAATCTTGTTATTCATCGGTGTACTCGGCTCACTTGCAGCGGTCATTGGTGCGGTACTTGCGTTATCTCAGCACAACATCAAAAGAATGTTTGCCTATGGCGGCATCTCACACATTGGCATCATCCTCATCGGAGTGAGTCAGGGTAATCAGACAGGTTTTGTAGGTGGCATCTTTTATCTCTTAAACGATGCTGTCATGCAAGCGGCCTTGTTTTTCCTTGCTGGGACAGCAATTTCTCAGTATGGAGTCCGAACCGTGAATGAAATGGGTCGATTAGGCAAACAGGCCCCCTGGCTAATTGGATCGCTCATTGTGGTTGGCTTAGGCATGATTGGGCTTCCTCCCACTGGTGGATTTTTTGGAAAATGGTACATCATTCTCGGTGCAATCGAAGCGAAGAATTATGTGGCCGTTGGTGCAGTCCTCCTTTCGACCCTTTTGACGCTCGCGTACTTCGCCAGACTGTTTGAAAGCATTTTTCGCAAGCTCCCGGCACTATCAGAGTCAGAAGTGCCATCACGTGAGACTCCTTTGTCACTTAAATTCAGCTTAGGAATCACCT
>JBMYWX010000144.1:0-8203 GCA_049607825.1 Nitrospirales bacterium | reverse complement strand
AGAGATTCTTGAGGTTGCTGTTGGATAGCGTGTGGTGGGAAAGGTTAGAGGCAGATTAGAGTCCAAAAATATTTTCTGAGTATTGTAAATCGCGTAAGCGAGTACGTTGTGAAGCTTGCATCGGCTTCTGCCATACTGATTGTTAGTTCACCCCAGGATGGAATTTTCAGTGCTCATGGTGTCGTACAAGATCCTGATGAATCGGTGTAAGGACTTCCTGGAGAACATGGATCAATGAGGAATTGAATGAAAAAAAAGGGAATGCCTGTTCTATACTTTTTCAAGTAGAAGAGGGGGTAGTCGTGAAAAAGGAATACGTAAGATTGCAACTTTGACAGAAGCCCATGATATCAACCATCCACTCCGAGGGCCTCTTGATGGTCGGGTGGACATGGTTAGAATCAGGTATTTTTTTGGTCTCTTGTCGCGGCCATTTTCTTCCTCATCACGAGTGCTGTTGTTGGCTGTCACTCGAGTCGCATTCTTCATTATGCTAACCAGTCTCTTCTGGGTTGCACAATCATTTTTACTTTGTACCTTTGGCAGTTCAAATATCTTCGACAGTGTTGAGGTCTAAGTTGCACAACTTTATTGCTCTGTTGGACTTGTATCTAGGAAATGGCAGAAGCTAGGAATGGCAGGCGGAATCACCAGACGGTAAGGCTAAGAATTGTAGACGGAAGTATTTGTGCTAACACTGAGGTATTGAAAAGTTAATATGATGCATTGAGGCAAGTCCAGCGACAAAATTAATGGTTTTCTCGTTCTCTTATTCTGGAAGTTCAAACACGTCAGAAAAGAACTGGCAGGTGAGTTGAAGCTTGGGGCCAAGTTCTTTAAAGCTCATGGGTTTGGTCATGCAGGCGTTAGCCCCCAGGCTATAGCACTGACGTAATTCTTTCGGATTAGCCGATGAGCTCAACATGCACACGGGAATGCATTGCGTGGATTTGTCAGTCTTGAGTTCCTGAAGGATTTCCCATCCATCCTTTTGAGGCATACGGTGGTCTAAAAAGATAAGATCTGGATTAGGAGGGTTGTCGATTTCTTGTAATTGTCCACGTAAAATTTTCATAGCCTTGTCACTATCTTCAAACCCGTTGAACGTATAAGGCACCGTCCCCGATAATACTGTTTCTAAGGCCGTTTCAAACAAGAGGATAAACGTGTCATCATCGTCAATTAACCAAATATTCAATGCTTTCGCCATGTAGATTCCTTATGTGAGGGGAGAAGTCATGTGTCTAGGACAAGAGGTAGCTAGGCCCGTCATAGAACAGTATTAATAATCAATTATTCACCGATATTTTTTCAGATTCCTTTAAAACTCCCTGCATGGCCGTATAAAGCGAAGCCGAATTCAAATCTGCCTTGGGAAGGTAGCTAACATGCCGATCATCGAGGGTTGCAAAAGGAATCCCATGTCCATGTCCCGATAAGATGATCACCGAAAGAGGGGGGTCGTTCATAGAACGGAGTTCGGTCAATAAATGCAGCCCATGGCCGTCAGGAAGAGAAAGATCGAGGAGGACCAGATCGATTGATTTTCTTAAGAGTAATTCTTTTGCGTCCGCTAACGATCGCGCCCAGGTTAAGCTGATTTGTCTCCCGTGGTAGCTAGAAATTTCCTCCAAACAACGCTGCGCAATTTTTCTGTCCAATGGATCATCTTCGATGAGCAAGACTTGGTATTGGCTTTCAGTTAACTGATCAGCTGACTTGGGAATTGGAATTCTGATCGTAAACTTGGCTCCTTTTCCCGGAGCCGAATCTAAATCGACATGCCCCCCAGCTTTGAGGACCTGGCGACGAACGGCGACAAGGCCAACTCCAGAGCCTTCGGAAGCTTTAGGATCCAATCGCCGAAATAACTCAAACACTTTAGCGTGGTTGGCGGAGTCTATGCCCTTCCCGTTATCAATGACAGAGAAGTAGAGCTCATGAGCACGGACATGGCAGGTGACATCGATACGAGGCTTCGGATTGGAACTGCCATATTTTATCGCATTTTCAATGAGGTTGTGTGCAGCTTGTTCTAAGACGGTTTTGGGAGCATGAACCTCTCCTGGATCACAGGTGACATTGAGTCGCACGCCGAGCCTCTCTGTCTGTTCCCGAAATCGTTCAACGATTGCATCCCAAAAGGGTTGTAAGTCGATGTCTTCAGTCACGGTCTCTTGACGGGTATGAATAGAGACTTTTGTCAGATCAATGAGCAAACGTTGCATGCGTTGACATTCTTCCAGTGCTTTATGCAAGTAGTTCACATTCTTCTGTTCCATCGACTGGGCAGCTGACTGTTCCAAGATCGTCAACAACCCGTCAAGAGAGATGACCGGACGTTTGAGATCGTGTGCGAGAATAGAAAACAAATCCTCTAACTCTTGACTTTGTTCTACCAAGGTATGATTGGCTTTCTCGAGTTTCTTGTTGACGACGGAGGAGAATTCTTGTGCATTTTTCAATTTTGTGACATTGACAAACGTGATCAGGATGCCTTCTTCCATGTTTCCCTTGGTTAAGTAGGGATGGCAGCGCATCAAGATCCATGCACCGTTGGTGTCTCGGACTTCCCGTTCTATCGATTCACCTGAATCCAAGACGGTCTGAATATCGACGATCACATCACGGTTTAACCCGTGGACCAAGTCATTCAGTGGTCGTCCGACATCTGAGCTCAGGATGGGAATGATCTCTGTGACAGCTGGAGTGAATTTTCGAATCGTCAAAGTCTGATCAAGATACAGGGTTCCAATGTTGGTGGCACGGATGAGATTTTCCAAATCTTGCGCCAATACGGTGAGTTCCTGATTTTTACTATTAAATTCCTGATTGACGATGTACAGTTCCTCATTGACCGACTTGAGCTCTTCATTCGTACTCTGCAGTTCTTCATTCGACGAGATGAGCTCTTCGTTCGTGGATTGTTGCTCCTCATTCGTTGTCTGAAGCTCTTCAATCATCGACTGGAGATTTTCTTTGGTCTGTTGGAGTTCGACTTCCAATCCACGGATGATCTCGCCTGCTTTCGTGTCCCACGTGGTAGGTATGGCGGAGGAGTCAGCCATGGGGACTTCTAAGCTTGCTTCTTCATTGATCACCAAGAGCACGCTGTTAGGGCCGTCAGTATGAGCAGAAAATATCGAGAGATGAAATCGTAGACGTCGGGAGTCTAAGTCAACCTGATACATCACCGCAGGTTCCCCTTTTTTCAGTCGGTGTAGTCCCGCCAAGAGGGGAGCATGAAGCTTCGGCACGATCATTTTACTGATATGGTTCGTGGCTTTGCCTTTCGGTAGTCCAAAGAGTTTATGATGATCTTCAAATAGTTCAAGGAGTTCACCCTCAAGGGAGAAATGCACGACTGTTTGGTTATTCATAGCCAAGAGGGCATCAAAAATCTGTCGCACCTCAGGCGCTTCAGCTAATGGTGGTTTTAGATGTGAATACCGTTGCATTGATGTAAGTGTGAGAGGATCGATGGAGCGACTCGTGCGAGTATTTTTCCAATGAGCTTGGCCTATTTTGCGGTAGAGTTGACGGCATACCGTGCTTGCCTCAAAAGACCCATCCAATCCGACAACGGCTTCAGCTGGTCCAAGTAGCATGAATCCCTGGGGTTTCAATGAAAAGTGGAGTGCGCCGATTACATCTATTTGACTTTGAGGTTGAACATAAATGAGGAAATTTCGACAACTCACGAAATCCATCTTCGAAAATGGATTGTCTTGGAGCACGTTGTGCTGAACAAATCGTATGTGCTTACGCAGGTCCTGATTCACAACATAATGATCACCATTTTGAGAAAAATATTTCTTCATGCGCAGGGGTGATACTTCAGCCAGAATACTCATTGAGTATTGCCCTAACGATGCCTTCGTGATGGACTCCTGGTCTATGTCTGAGGCGAAGATCGTGAATGTGCGATCTTGCTTCATGTTTTCTATTAATTCGGTGAGCATGATCGCCAAGGAGTAGACTTCCTCCCCGGTGGAACAGGCTGGGACCCAAATACGAAGGGGGTCTGTACTTGATTTTTCTGAAAGAAGTGCAGGAAAAATGTCAGATTTTAAGGTCTCAAAGACCTCTGAGTCACGAAAAAAATTGGTGACACCGATCAAGAGATCCTTCACCAGTTTTTTCGCCTCATCGTGCTCTTGTTCCAAGAACGCGATGTAGGATGACAGGTTTGTGTGACCTGACATGCCCATGCGGCGTGTCAGGCGGCGCTCCACGACTGCAGGTCGGTAGTAGGAGAGATCCAACCCCGTGATTTTCTTTAAAACCTCATGTAACTCTGATTGTTCAGTTTCTTGAGAATCAAGAATTGGGAGCGAGGCATGACTGAAATATGAGAGTAAGCCCTGAGCTAGTTTGTCGGGTGAAGCCACAAAGTCAACGAGCCGCGTCTCGACGGCCACGGTCGGCATTCCCCCGAATTTAGCGGTGTCCGGATCTTGAACAAGAATCAGACCCCCATGTTCTTTCACCTCTTGAATACCACGAGATCCATCACTGCCTGTTCCAGATAAGATGACAGCTGTTGCCAACTCTTGAACGTTCGCCGCTAAAGACCGAAAGAAGAGATCAATGGGCAAATTGAGGGGATGTCCAGGAGATCGATCCTGTTTTTGTAAGTAGATCGTTTGCTTGGCTAGACTCATGTTTTTTCCAGGAGGGATGATATACACCTGATTCGGCTCAAGCTTTGTCCCAGTGGGAGGCGATAACACTGGCATCGTAGTATATTTTCTCAAGATCTCAGGCATGAGGCTTTTGAAGTCAGGAGACAGATGCACCACCACGACAAATGCCGCTCCCGTCGTTGGCGGGATCTCTCTGAAGAAGTCCTGAAGAGCTTCTAACCCTCCGGCTGACGCACCAATACCCACAATCCGCAGAAGAGAAGGTGAGCTGTTTTGTGTCGAGTCCACTTCGCCACTATTTAGGGATGGTGTAGGCGGCACAGGTTTGAGCGTCGGGGATTTTTTGGCTGTTCGTGCTGATTTAGAAGTCTTTTGTTTTGCCATGTCGTTGTCTTGTTCGTGTGTCTTTTCGACTATGAAATACCGTTGCTCCCGATGTTAGGTGGTTGGAAGCTCACACAAGGACCAATACAGGTCCACTCGCTTGATGGCCTCGGTAAATTTCGTAAATTCCACGGGCTTGACGATATACCCGGCGATACCCAGTCTATAGGTTTCCAATTTTTCTTCTTCTTGTCGAGAAGTCGTCAACACGACAACTGGCGCATGGCAGATCGTTTTATCAGCCCGATATTCTCGAATAAATTCAATTCCTCCCATGATCGGCATATCCAAATCGAGCAGAATGAGTCCCACGGCCGGGGCTGGCTTAGCATCCGTCGTGGGTTCTTTATTTCGCAAGTAGTCCAGTGCCTCCTGACCATTGGCTCGACAGACCAAGGGATTCATGACTTTCGTTTCCGTAAATGCGCGCTTCACGGCTTTGACATCGAGTTGATCATCTTCTACTAACAACACTGACAGCTCTGAATTCATGTAGCTCCTCCTGCTTGGTTCACGTTATGTAAGGTTTTAGGAAGGATGATCGTGAACGTACTCCCATCTCCTTCCTTGGAGGTCACGGTAATTTTCCCACCATGGCGTTCAACAATTTTTTTGACGATCGCGAGGCCCACTCCTGTTCCAGCTCCGGCATCTTTTGATTTGAGCGTTTGGAACAGTCCGAAAATTTTGTCGTATTGAGTTTTCGGAATCCCTATTCCGGTGTCATGGACAGTGAAGATATACGTGGATTTTTCATCTCGACAGGCTACAACGATTTCTCCTGACGGTTTCCCAAAATGTTGAATCGCATTATTCAGGAGATTTTGGAATATTTGCCGGAACTGTGTCTCATCGCCTCTGACATGAGGGAGTGTGCCCTCAATCCGAATTTCAAGGGATTCTGGTGGCTGTAACTCCCCAATAATTTGATGGACAAGTCTGTGAAGATCAACTGGCGTAGGGGCCTGAGTCTCAGTCCCTGCTTTAGAGTAGGCCAGAATACCATTAATGAGATCATCCATTCTCAACGTGCGCTCCAGCATCAGTTCGAGATTTTCTTTTGAGTCGGGAGAGACTGAAGGGCCGAGATCCTGCAGGAGCCATCTGGAGACTGAAGAAATACCTCGTAAGGGAGCTTTGAGGTCATGCGAAACAACATGGGCAAATTGTTCGAGGTCAGCATTGGAACGTTGCAAATTCTGTACATGTTCTGCGATGGCATCCGCCGTCATTTTCTCATTCGTGATATCCCAATTAACACCAGTCATGCGAATCGCTTCCCCAGCTTGATTACGATTAATGACGGCAAACGCTCGAACATGGTGAATGGATCGATCTGGCCAAATAATCCGAAAGTCCGTGTTAAACGGGGCTCCTCCGGCCAAGGCTTCTTGTAACGCCCCATGGGATTGATCGTGATCATCGGGATGGAGAGAAGTCGTCCACGCCTCATACGCACCAGGAAATGTGTCAGGAGTCACGCCATACAAGGCATACATTTGCTCATCCCAGGTTAGCACATTATTCTGAACATCCCAGTCCCATACACCGATTTGTGCTGACTGCGTGGCAATTTGAAGACGTTCAGTGACAAGCTTGAGCTCATTCTGATGTTGTTTTTGTTCGGTGATATCTCGAAATGTGACCACGGCACCTGTGACGCGCCCATCTTCTTCACGAATTGGTGTACTAATATACGCCACAGGAAAACTACTTCCATCTTTCCGCCAAAGCACTTCATCTTCGACATGTTGAACGCTGCCCTTGATATAAGCCGCATACATTGGACAGTCTTCTCGAGGGTAAGGAGACCCATTCGGTTTAGTATGATGAATCAATTGATGCATGAGGGTGCCAATAAGTTCTTCCCGTGCAAAGCCAAGCATCTGGGCCGCAGATGGATTCACGAAGGTCGTCTTGCCCTCGAGGTCTAAGCCCCATATGCCTTCGCCGGCTGAATTCAGGAGTAATTCATTCTGACGGAGGAGTTGCTCAATAGATTTGGTGTGCTTCTGAAGGTCCATGGTTTGCGCGGCAATGCGTTCCTCGGCTTGTTTCCGTGAAGTGATATCGACCACGGAAGCCAAGACGAAGGTGCCATCGTCGGTGGTCAAGGGGTTTAAGCCAATCTCGACCGGGAACTCGGTGCCGTCTTGGCGTAGCCCATAGAGGTCGCGGCCGGTGCCCATACTCCGGGGTTCGGGTGTGGCAAAGAAGGTGGTGCGATGGCCGCGATCCTGCCCGCGAAAGCGCTCGGGGGTGAGCGTTTCAATCGACTGCCCCAGCAGGCTATCGCGGGCATAGCCAAACAGTTCGGTAATCAACGCATTAGCCAACACGATCGTCCCCTCGTGATCAATCATAATCATCCCGCTCGGGGCGGCTTCAATGAGTTGACGGTTTTGTTTTTCACTTTCGCGAACACGGCTATTGAATTCTACAGCCTTTCTGACTGTCCAATAAGCGACTGCGACGACGAGGAGAGAAAGAATTCGGTTTGCTGCGACTGCCTTCAACTCTCCCCCCTCCGGAGAAAGTATCCAGCCAATGAGGATCAAGGTGGCGGTCGTGATGGTAATCCCTAGAGTTAGGTGTTCATTGTAGCGAGGTAATGTTGAGAGAATTGGGAGCACGTATATCACCCCAATCGCAACACCCAATGGTACAGTAAGGTCTACTCCAAACGAGATCACTGCAAGAATGATGGGGAGTCCAATGTCTTTATAGCCTGGCATTCCCATGTTTGAACTATTCACGTAGATTCTGTGTCTGATCTTCTGGATCGCAGGATCCCATACAGTTGTTGAAACTATTGGGACTATTAGGACTATTATTCCACATCATGGCATTTGCGCGAGTAAATGATGTTGTGCTGATAGATCATCATAAGACCAACGAAGAGGCTGTTCGATCATCAGCGTAAATTTCTTCACTACATTTCTTTGATTATTCGGTCAATTTCCTCGCATAAAGTCTGGGACTTTACGCTCAGTCATTGATGAGTGACAGGGTTTCCAGTATTAATCGTACCTTAAATCAGAAAGTTTCTCTTCTCAGAAGATATAAGCAATTTCCTACAAATGGAAGTTTCAACAGTGTTTGTGTTCCGAGTTTTTTATTTAGTCTTTTTCACATGAAACAACCATTCCCTAGTGGTTACATCATCCTTCTAG